>NZ_JBHTMP010000009.1:0-172283 GCF_042679305.1 Micromonospora sonneratiae
CCCACCGCCTCACCCAACTCCTCCCCCAACGCCCGCCACCCCGCAGCCAACACCCGATACAAATCCTCATTACCCTTCGGCCACGAACCACCCCCCGTACCAACCCAAATCACCGCATCACGAACCACATTCCACGGATCACCAAAATCCCACAACTCAATCATGAGCTACATCCACCTAGGACGGGGCGCGAAAACGCGGCCACAGCCAAAAGACCGATTGCGGTGACGACAACCACCAGTGCAGAAGAGTCTACTGTAGAGGTCAGTGGGCGTACGGAGGCTGCGACAGGACATGGGCTGCCAGCCGATGCCAACCTACGGCAGTCCACAAAAGACTGCCCGTCATCCACCTTAATTCGATGGAGCCGGTTTTAGCTACTTTTGGACGTGTTGTCCCATCGGAAGCCTTTCGGGCATTCGCTGTCGAGGGCTCAGTAGCCCCTGCCGGGCACCGGGCAGGCCGATGACGGCCGACGTCACGCGCCGAGGCCGCGGGGGTCGTCGGCTTCCACTACGGTGTTGAGCAACTGGTTGGCCGACACGCCGATCTGGGCCACTCCGTCGCAGAAGAGCTGGATCATCTTGCCCAACTCCTGGGCGGCCTCACTGTAGTTCTTCCGATATCTACGGCCGACCTCGTCTTCGCCGAAGTCACACGCCGCCTCCGTCTGCGCGACCAGATTCAACCCGTTCGTCCCCACAGACGAAATGTCGGATGCCTGGGCGCCAAAGCGGGATGCTGCGATCAAAGCCGTGTTGATGTCCTTGATGTCCGCAAGTTGCGACATGCTGTTCAACTCTCCCTGATCAGATCAGCGAAGCCACCGATGATGCGGTCGGCGTCCCGGTTCAAGTGAGCATCGATCATCTCCTCAGGAACGTACTCCTGAAGGATCTCCTTGACCCGCTCCTGGACTCCCTGCGCGGCGACCTCGATGGTCTCCTCGATGGTGCGGGCAAGGTCGTCGGCGTCGGGACTGTGGTAGATCGCCGGGTCGAGGATGAGCCGACGCAACCTGCCGTCGGCACCAACGATGGCTGTTACCAGGCGGTCGGCCGATACGGCGGTCGCTTCCAGCCTGCCGAACTCTTGAGTGATCTTGTAGAAGGCGCCGGTTGCGCGCTCCACCTGCCCCCGCAACCGCTCGGCGGTTTCGCGTAACGCCTCGACTTCGTCGCGGGTGGGTGGCATGGCTCCCACGGTACGACAATCGTCGACACCATGGAAGATGCCACTATGGACGGCACCCGGCGCAGCTACGATACGCATGTGCGACGCGGCGTGATCTGTGCAGTCGCAGCGCTTGCCGCGCTGTGGCCGATGGCAATCCCGGCTCCGGCAGCAGCCGCCGCAGCGTGCTCACGCGGCCGAGCCGAGGGAACGCAGCCCGCTGCGAGCATCCCCTGGGAACGACAGTGGCTGGACCTCGACCAGGCCTGGACGATGACCGGTTCGGCCGCTGCGGTGACCGTCGCGGTCGTCGACACCGGAGTGGACGTACGCCATCCGCAGATGGCAGGTGCGGTGCTGTCGGGCGCTGACTTCGTCGACGGCGGCAACGGCCGGGTCGACTGCACCGGCCACGGCACTGCCGTGGCCTCGCTCATCGCCGCCCGGCCGGATTCGAAGATCCCGTTCGCGGGCGTTGCCCCACAGGCCCGGATCCTTCCGGTACGGGTGGCCGAGCGTATCGACGACGACATGAGCCCACGGCTGGTCGCCAGCGGGGTGGACTGGGCGGTGAGCCGGGGCGCGACAATCGTGGTGATGGCGTACGCGCTACCGAACGACAGCGCCGCCGTACGGGCAGCAGTGGCCCGGGCGGTGGGTCGTGGCGTCCTGGTCATCGCCTCGGCCGGTACCGTCTCGGGCAACTCAGGCCTCCAGTCCGCGCCCGTCCCGGCGGCCTACCCCGGTGTACTCGGCGTCAGCGCGGTCGACGGCACCGGCCTGGTGCAACCGGAAACCTATCCCGGCCCCCACGTCGACCTGGCCGGCCCCGGCGTGGGCATAACCGCCGCAGCACCGGCACGCGGACACACCAACTACTCCGGCCCGGACATGGCTGCCGCCATAACGGCGGGAGTGGCGGCGCTGGTGTGGGCCAGTGCCCCTGACGCCACCACCGGAGCCGTAACCCAACGACTGGCGGCGACGGCCGACCCCTCACGGGGTGGGGCAGGCAGCCCCTCCTACGGGGCCGGCATAGTCAACCCGGTCCGCGCCCTCAGTGAACCGACAGCGACCGGCGAGCCCAGAGCACCGGCCGGCTTCATCCCGGTGGCGGCCGAGCCCGACGATTCCGGCCCGCCGCGCGGGGCGGTGGTTGCCGTCGCCGCTGTCGTCGCCGCACTGGGAATAATCGGTTTCGCCACACTCCGCCGGACTCGCCGGCGTTTGAGTCAGTCGGAGGGGCAGCATGATCCAGCCTGACGAGGCACGCGAGATCGCGCAGCGCTGGGCGCATGGCTTTCACCCGGAGGCATCGGTTCAGCTGGAGCCGTTCGAACTCGGATACGTGGCACACCGGACCGCGCCGGAGTACGAGGGCCGGGCCGACGAGGTCTTCGATGCCCAGGTGAGCATTGTGATCGATGGCGAAACCCGGGAAACCACCCCGTTTGCGGCGCTGCCGACCGCCGCCATCGTACGGCTCTACACAGCCAAACGCGGCGCGGAGAAGCGTTTCTCCGCGCCGCTACGGGGCCTACTTGGTCTGGCTGGCTGGCGGCCGGCGCGTGACATCGGCCTCGCCGTCGACGGTTGGTGGTCGCGGAGTGCGCCGGCTGGTCGGGCACTGCCGGCAGCGGTACGAGCCGTGGTGGCTGAGTTCGGTGGCCTGTCACTACAGCCCGTCGGCCTGTCGTTCGTGCCCCGGCCAGGGGCAGGCACGGTGGAGTTGCTGAACACCGGCGCTGGGGACGCGATCGTCATCGGCCAGCTACGTAAGGACTCGGTGGCGATCGACGAGGACGGCGGCGTCTGGCTGTCCGGGGAGGGATTGCCGCACCAGATCTCCGACAACTTTGACGACGCGCTGCCCCGGCTGCTCGGTTTGACTGGTTGAGCGGGCCACCTGCACCGGCAGAGCCGTCGTCACGTCCACGGCCGACTGTCTTCCCAGTCAGAAACGGGTTCGCGCCGGGCATGGTCGTAGCGACCGCACCCAGCGCGAACATGCTTTTACCGATGTACCGTCGACTCAGGCCGAAATCGACACGTTCTGCAGTCCCTTCGCGACGGCAGTGTCGGTTTCAGCCATGGCCTCGTTGATCTGCTTTACCTTGTTGGCAATGTTCTCGGCGATGCCTCGCATTTTTCCTTCGGCGCTGTCCCACACCTCTTTGGTCTGCACGTAGGAGACATCGCCCTCGCCCTGCCAGTCGGCCATAAAGTTGCCCAGCTTGCCGGTCAGTTCGTCGAGCGTTACCTCGACCTCCGCAGTCGCGAGACGCATCGCCTGAACACAGGCATCGATCGTAGCAAATTCGTACCGAAGTTCCTGTCCCATTTCAACTACACCCTCGTCGTCGTCAGAGCGCTGCCGACGGCACCGCCAAGGTCAATCGAACTCACCATCTGGGTGGTGTAGTCCTCCGACTCGTCGTAGTCCCTACTCGACTTCTTGACCTGCTCTCCGAGCTGCTGCAGCGAGTCGTGGAGACGTTGAAGCTGCGCCTCGTACTCCGGGTAGAGCCGCGCGAACATCACCTGCGCCCGCCCCTTCCACCCGACAGCCCTTTCGTCACCGGGCACCCCGAGGATGGGAACCAGCTGGTTCCGGAGTCTTCTCTGGATGTCTACCAGTTTGTCCCTGCTCTGCTCGATCGCCGCCCCAGCGGCACCGAGGCTATTGACCTCAACTTGAGTAGTACCAGGTACAGCCACCGCGACCCTCCATCCTGATCGGTCCGACGCGGCCACAGCCGCAGCAACGTTCACAGGCATGGATGCCGGCGTCGTCGACGGCACCTGAACCATCGTGGTGTGAAGCTATGCTGCCGTTGCCCGTACATCGCGTTGGACAGGAGAATAGCTGTCCAACTGCCGCAGCGACAGTCCGATCAGGACAAACTTCCACGTCGTTGCGGCTAGCGTGGATTCGGCGCCAGGGCCGACCGTGCACGCGCCGGATCCAGGGCTATGCCCTCCTCGACCCGGTCCAGTAGCGCCGCAGGCAGTGGCACCGGCGTGCCAGAAAAGCCCAGCATGGCCGGGACGTCGTCGCTGGCGCAGGCGTGCCGGACACCGAGATCGGTGATGAGCACCAGCGGCCCGCCGGAAGCACCCGGACTGGCCATGCTGCGGGCCAGGACCGCGTGACCGGGGGCCACGAGCACCGCATCGGCCACCGGCACCCCGTAGCCGACAGCCCGCCTGGCCACGACGCTCGCCGCCCGCGCCGGCAGTTCGCCGTCGATGGTGACGGTGATCGTGTCACCGAGCATCTCGGCGCACACGACGCCGTCGGCGGGTCGGGCGAAGGCAGGCAGCTGCGTTGGTGGGGCGAACCCGGACAGCACCATCGGCGCCATGATGGGTGCGCCGGCGAGAGCGGCCGGGGTCAGGGTCACCGGCTGCGTGACGGCAGCGCCACGTACCAGGGCCTGTTGCAACGCCGTCAGCTCCTGTAGGCCTTCCCGGCGAACCAGGTACACCCGATCCGTACCATCGGCACCGGGCAGCTTCACCAGTTGGCCAACCTTTGCGTGCGGGAAGCCGGGCAGCTGCGTACCCCGGTCGGCCACGTCGATCGGGCCAAGTGTGGCACCCAACGGAATCGGAGCGAGCCAGGCGTCGGCGACCGCCACCCCGTCCTGGGCGGCGAAGCCCAACGCTGGCAGGACGTACCCGGGCTCCCGGATCGGGAACCGGTGTCCGGACCACAGCAGGTAGCGCGTGCCGTCCGAGCCCGCCAGCAGTACGCCGCGCTCGCCGACCGGCATTCCGGCAGCCGGCTGCGCACCGGCCAGGATGACGGTGGCCGGGCCACCCCGACCGGCAGCACCCGGTCGCGACAGCGAGCACAGACTCCACGCACCGGTCAGGTACTTCTTACTCGATACGAGTTCGTCGGGCGCGCCAGCGAGCCCGAGCAACGCTCCCCTCGACCAGTTGAGCGACGCGCCGGCCACCCGGACGGACTTGCTGCCACCCATGATCAGAGCTGCGGAGCTGAAGTTCGCCACCGGATAGAGCGTCTTCGAGGTCGCGTCGCACACGTAGGTCGCACCGGTGTCACGTTCGACGATGACGGTGTCGCAGCTCTGCCAGGTGGTCTTGCCACCGGGGAAGATGATGCCGATCACCGCCGCCCCGGCCAGCGCGATGACCAGAATCATGATTCCGGCGAACGCCGTCGCCCCGCCATGCCGTCCGGCCCAGTCCAGCGGGTCCGGCCGGTGGGCCAGTAGCGCGCGCACCTGGCGCAGCGTGAGGTACTGCTGCGACTGAATGAGATCCCGACGGCTGAGCATCGTGTGTCAGCCTCCCAGACCACGGAAGTAGCCGAACAGTCCCAGCACGAGTGCCACCAGGACGGGGACCGCGGCGGTGAACGCCATCGACATCATGTCGCCGAGCCGGCCCAGCCGTGGTGGTGCCGCACGCTGGGAAAGTCGACGGCCGATCGCCAGCGACAGCAGCGCGACCGCGATCAGGCCAGCTGCCAGCAGGGCGGCTGCCACCGGAGCGCGCATCGGGCCGGTCCAGGCGTACCAGGCCAGGCTGATCACCCCCACGATGGCGGCCCCGATCAGCGGCACGCGATGACGTACGGCGGCGAACGCCCGCGCCCGCAGCGCGCAGACCAGAGCCGTCGCACCCACCAGCAGCAGACCACTGACGGTGTGTGCACGGGTCAGGAGAACCAGGCTGACCCCGGTCACCGCCATGGCGCCGAAGAGCAGGCCGGTGAGCAGGCTGTCGGCACGACGGACCGCCACGTTCAGGTCAGCGGACGGCGGGGGCGGTGCCTCGACCGCGCCGCCGCTGATCGATGGAACCGGCGGGGTGGGGATTCCGCCTGCGGACATGGCCAGGCGAGGCAGCGCGAACAGTGAAATCACGACGAGGCCACCGACCACGGCCGCTGCCCCTTCCACCGTGGTCAGTCCGGTCGCCACCAGCACTGCGATCGCACCGATGCCGGTCGCCAGGGCCGCGCCGGCGACGAACGCCACCCCTGGCAGTAGCAGTTGCCCAACCAGGGAGACGAACAGCAGCGCGGCTGCCGCACCGGCGACCGGCCACGACCTCAGCTGGGCCGTAGCGCCGTCGGTGCCCACCAGCAGCGCGCCGACGGTCGCGTAGAGCAGGGCGGCGCTTCCGGTGAGTTGTGCCGTGGGGTGGTCGCGCGTGATGCGGTTGGCGAATACGGCGGTGAGCATCAGCGCCGCCGAACCGGTGAACGCCAAGGTGCCCATCTGCCAGGACATCGGCCCGGTGAGCAGCAGCAACGCGCCGGTGACGATGACCGCCGCGGCGAACGCAAGGCCTGCCTGCTGGGTCGACTTCGCCGTCCACCGCGCGCCGAGCCCGGTGGCGTCGTTGGCGATCGCCTCGGCGACATCGTCGAACGCCGGCTCCGGCCAGGTCGCGTCATTGGGCGAGAGGATCAGTGTCTCGCCATCCAGGACGTTCTGCATCGCCAACGAGTGGGCGTTGTCCAACCGATGGCCATCCACCCGGCGCAGTACCCAGCCGCCGTGTTCCACGCCGTCCTCGGCCAGCGTCGCGCCGCCGTGCCGTAGCAGCGTGGGCATGATCCCGGCCAGCGGGACATGCTCCGGCACGGTCATCTCCATCCGGCGGTTTGGTGCGATGACAATGATCCGCGCCAGTCCGGTCTGCTGCACTCCTCGGCCTCCCTATGTTCGCGTTCACGTTAGACAAACCGGTTACCCGCGTCACTACTATGACCCGGTGGCGACCACCATTCGCAGACGCCGAGCGCGCCGTGCAGCCCCGCCGTTCCCCGCCGGTGACATCGTGTTGGAGCCACCGTCGGAGATCCCCGATCCCGAGGGAGGGCTCGGCGGGCGACTGATCATGATTCTGCCCATGGCGGCCGGTGCGGCGGCGATGATGCTGCTGTTTGCCGGAAACTCCGGAGGCCTGCTCCGCATCATCACGGGTGGACTACTCGGGGTCGCGATGCTCGGCATGGTTGGCGCTCAACTGACCCGTTCCGGTGGAAGTAAAGGAGAAATGAACCGGGCACGACGTGGCTACTTGTTCGAGCTGGACGGAGTGCGACGCACGGTGCGGAACGCAATCCGGGTCCAACGCGCGGCCGAATACTACCGCCACGTCGACCCGGCGATGCTCTGGTCCATGGTGGACACCAGCCGGCTCTGGGAGCGATTCCCTGGTGACCAGGACTTCGGGCAGATTCGCATCGGTCTCGGCCCTCGGGAACTGACCACCCCTCTGGTGGCCCCGCCATTCGTCCCCGTCGAGAAGGCCGAGCCCGTCAGCGCCGGTGCACTGCGGCGCTTCCTGACCACGTACCGGCAGGTGGACGACCTGCCGGTGGTGGTGGCGCTCGACGGCTTCGCCAGCGTTTTCCTTTCCGGCGACCCGGACCGGGCCCGGGCGGTGGCCCGGGCCATGGTGGCGCAGGCGGCCTTCGGGCATGCACCCAACGACATGATGATCGCCGTGTGCGTTTCCGACGATCAGCGCTACCTGTGGGAATGGTGCAAGTGGCTGCCACATGCCGCCCACCCGACGCAGACCGACGCACTGGGTCCGCTGCGCCTGATCAACACGTCGGTGGTGGGTCTCGAAGCAATGATCGAGGAGCTGCTCGTCGCTCGGCCACGGTTCAATCCCGCAGCCAGTGAGGTCAGCTTCGAGGGGCCACACCTGCTGGCCATCGTCGACGGGGCGGACATCGCCGGCTCCGACCACCTCGCCACCGACGTCGGGCTCGAGGGCGTCACCGTCGTACACGTCTGCGGTGAGCCACCGCGCCACCCCGATCGGAGCTGCCTCGTCGTCGACCTGGCCGAGGACGGCACCATGACCGCGACCACCCACGGCGGCACACAGGTGCTGGGGCGGGGTGACCTGATGCCGCTGGTGGTGGCAGAGAGTCTGGCCCATCAGCTCGCCCCGCTGCGGCTGGCCCAGGTCGGTGGGGCCGAGCAGGCCATGAACTACACCCACGAGCTGACCGATCTGCTGGAGCTCGACGATCCCGAACAGATCGATCCTGCCCGTACTTGGCAGCCCCGACCGAACCGGCAGCGGCTGCGCGTGCCGATCGGTGTCATGTCCGACGGCGAGAAACTCGAACTCGACCTCAAGGAGGCGGCGCAGGACGGAATGGGCCCGCACGGGCTGCTCGTGGGTGCGACCGGCTCGGGCAAGTCTGAGCTGCTGCGTACCCTCGTCCTGGCGCTGGCGGTGTCACACTCACCGGAGACGCTCAACTTCGTCCTGGTCGACTTCAAGGGTGGCGCCACCTTCACCAAGCTGGACCGGCTGCCGCACACCAGCGCGGTCATCACCAACCTCGCCGACGAGCTGCCCCTGGTCGACCGGATGGCCGATGCGATCAACGGCGAGTTGGTACGCCGACAGGAGCTGCTGCGGCGGGCCGGCAACTACGCCTCGCTGCGTGACTATGAGCGGGCCCGCGCCGCCGGCGCGCCCCTCGACCCGGTGCCCAGCCTGTTGATCATCTGTGACGAGTTCAGCGAACTGCTCTCCGTGAAGCCCGACTTCATCGACATGTTCGTTCAGATCGGACGGGTCGGCCGATCCCTCGGCGTGCATCTGCTGCTGGCCAGCCAGCGGCTGGAGGAGGGCAGGCTACGGGGGTTGGACACGCACCTGTCGTACCGCATCGGTCTGCGGACGTTCTCCCCCATGGAGAGCCGGGCGGTGCTCGGCGTCACCGACGCGTACGAACTCCCCCGCGCTCCGGGACACGGCTTCCTCAAGTACGGCAGCGAGTCGCTGCAACGGTTCCGGGCCGCGTACGTCTCCGGCGTGTACCGTCGCGCGACCGCCACTGTCACCTCCAGCCAGCTGGACTACCCCGTGTCGGCGTTCACGTCGGGCTACGTGGCCGAATCCGCCACCCAGGCCACGCCGGTCGAGGAGGTCGAGGAACTCGCCGACGACGTGACCGGCGAGACGCTGCTCGACATCATCACCGACCGGCTGGCCGGTCAGGGCATGCCTGCACACCAGGTGTGGTTGCCGCCGCTGAGCGACTCGGACACCATTCACGACGTGCTGGGCGATCTGGTCGCGGAGCCCACACTCGGCCTGACCACGATGGACGACTCACTGCGCGGCACGCTCGACGTGATCGTCGGGGTGGTGGACCGCCCGTTCGACCAACGCCGGGACCGACTGCGGCTACCGTTGGCCGGCTCGGCCGGTCACGTCGCCATCATCGGCGCTCCACAGTCCGGAAAGAGCACGTTGCTGCGTACCCTGGTGCTCAGCCTGGCCCTGACCCACACCCCCGACCAGGTGCAGTTCGCCTGCCTCGACTTCGGCGGCGGCGGCCTCACCGCCCTGGCCGAACTGCCACACATGTCGGCCGTCGCAACCCGGCGGGAGGCAGACCTGGTCCGGCGTGTCATCGCGGAGATCACGAACCTGGTCGCCGAACGGGAACAAATGTTCCTCGACCACAACATCGACTCGATCGCGGCCTTCCGTCGCAGGGCGGCGGCCGGGGAGTTCGGTGACGCACGCTGCGCCGACGTACTGCTGGTGATCGACGGCATGCTCACGTTGCGCAACGAGTTCGAGGACCTGGAACCCAAGGTGATCGACCTCGCCAACCGCGGCCTTGCCTACGGTGTCCACCTCGTGGTCGCCGGCAGCCGGTGGTTCGACCTGCGGCCCGCCATCCGTGACTCGTTCGGCAGCAAACTGGAGCTGCGCCTGGGTGACCCGTCCGACTCCGCCATCGGCCGGCGCGCCGCGGCAAACGTGCCGACACAGGCCCCGGGGCGAGGCATCACACCCGACTCGTACCAGTTCCTGACCAGCCGGCCACAGCTCAACAACGCCACGTCCGCGGACAGTGCCGTGAGCGAGGCCGCCGCCGCCGTACGCGCAGCCTGGTCCGGCCGGGTAGCACCGCCGGTGCGCCTGCTGCCCGGCGAGGTCACCTACGCCGAAGTTGCTGGCATGAGCGACAAGCCCGGCCTGCCGATCGGCCTCGCCGAGGCGGACCTCGGGCCGGTACACCTCGACCCGGACACCGACCCGCACTTCATCGTCTTCGGCGACACCGAGTGCGGAAAGTCGTCGTTCCTGCGGATGCTGGCGGCCAGCATCGCGGACCGGTACACCCCGGAACAGGCACGGATCATCGCGATCGACTACCGGCGCAGTCTGCTCGGCGCGCTGCCGGAGCAGCACCTCATCGACTACGCCACCACCGCAGAGCAGGGCACGGCGCTGCTGAGGGAGGCCGTCGTCGCCCTACGCGAGCGGCTGCCTGACTCGACCGTACGGCCGGAGCAGCTGCGGGCCCGCAACTGGTGGATAGGTGCCGAGCTCTACGTGCTCGTCGACGACTACGACCTGGTCGCCGGGGACGGCAATCCGTTGATGGCGCTACAGAGTCTGCTACCCCAGTCCCGCGAGGTCGGCCTGCACGTCGTCATCGCGCGCCGCAGCGGTGGTGCCTCGCGGGCGATGTATGACCCGGTAATCAGCCGGCTGCGTGACCTCAACGCTCCGGGACTGGTCATGTCCGGTGACCGCGGCGAGGGGCAACTGATCGGTGGCGTGTATCCCCGCGTTCTACCGCCCGGTCGGGGCCTGATGGTGACGCGGAAGGAGGGCGTACGCCTGATCCAGCTGGCCTGGTTGGACAGCCAGGTGTGAACGCCGGGGCTATCCGATGCGGGATGACTGTCGCTACGCTCAGCGGTTGTGGGCGATGGTGACTTGCTGCAAGCCGAGCTCGCCGGACTGCGGGCGTTCGCCGACGCTGCCGCGAGGACGGGCACCGCCTATGCCGAGGACTCGCGGAGGCATCTCGACGGCATTACCGACGCGGCCGGGCAACTCGACCAACCGCCCGGTTTCAATGAGATGCAATGGCTCTCCCGCATGGCCAACGCCGATCTCGGGGCGCTGCGGGCATTCTCGCTGGATCTCGCCGATGGGCTTGCCAGCACTGCCAACGGGGCCGACATGGCCTACCGGTGGTATGTCCGCGTCGAGGACAGCTCCACCCGGAAACTCGAACAGATCGAGGACGCGCTGGTCACCGGGGACATTCCCGGGCCGTCCTATGGCGCTGCTGTGCCGACGGTCGGCGGTCCCACGAACAGGCGCGGTCGATACGACTACGCCCCGCCCGGCATGCAGCGAACCAACTGGGAGGCGCTCGACGCCAAGCAGATCGCCGCGCTCGTGCGTGCGGCACGACCCGATCTCGTCGACGAAATGGCGTACGGCTGGCATGTAATGGGCGCATCGATCGGAGTGGCCGGAAGCACCCTGGCGACCCAGGCCAAGCCCCTGCACTGGTACGGCCAGGGCGGGCGGACGTTCAAACAGAACGTTTCGCAAACCATCGCGTCGACCAGGTCGTGGCAGGACAGTGCCACTGACCGGGGAGACGACTTTCGCGACGCCGCACAGGCGATCAGCAAGGCCCAGCGTGAGCTCGACGTAATCGTGTCGCAGCAGGATGAAAAGGTGAACGGTCTGGGACTCGATCTGGCTGTCGCCATCTCTCCACTCGGGCAGGCCGGCGTTCAGCAACAGATCACCGAGGCCAACCAGGCAGCAGACAAGGCTGCCCGAGCCGTGGCAATCCGGCTCAGCAACGAGCTTCTGGCCATATTGGACAAGTGGCAGCCGGCGGACCGGTACCGGGGACTACTTGGCCTCAATCCGGGCGGCGGAAACGGCGCGCCGGCCGCAGACGACCCCGCCACTGCGACGCCGCCCGTGGCTGGGCCGGGCTTGCCGCCCGGCATCGGGCCGGGGCCAGCCCCGGGACCTGCCCCCGGGCCGGCTGGCCAGCCACCAGGCGGCCTTCCCCCGGAGGCGGCTCCGCCAGGGGGCCTTCCACCAGGCATGGTTCCGCCGGCCCCGCTCACCGGCATGGGCACACCCGGGACCGGCCTGCCCTCCGCACTCCGCGCCCCCCGGTTACCGACGCTGACGGCGCTGCCGACCGCCGCGAGCCCTGGTGGACTGCTCGGGCCGGGCGGCCTACTCCGCCCCGATCCAACCGGTGTCGGCGGGGTGGGGCCGGGGGGCATCGGCGCTCCGGGATCTAGGCGGGGAGTGCCGGCACTCGGACGGCTTCCCGACCGAGCACCACCGATACACCACCTCGCTCCAAGCGACACAACGAGCGTCCGGGAACCCACGCTCGGTGCCAGGGTCCCGCAGCTCTCAGCTACGCAGGAAAACGACGGACTCATGCCGATGATGCCAGGGCTCATTGGCCGTGCTGGGCCGGAGCCAGCCAGAGCACAACGCTCATCCGCCAGCCGAACCAGGGCGTCGGTGTCCACTGGGAGCTACCTCTCCGGACGAGCGGACGACGCACAGAACTCATCCACGGGGCGACCAGACGACCGGTCCAGGGTCTTGCATTCCCGTCCAAACCGACGCAATAAAGCAGAGCCGACAGCGCCTGCCAGCCCCATCTCTACAACGCCCGGTGCCGCTAACGAGACCGAGGTCGGGCGCCCTATCAATCCGACACCGACACGTCCCGAAGGCGGCACCCATGGGTGAACCAATTCCGGTTGAGTTCCAGGAGAATTACGAAGTTGCACATTCGTCTGATGATCTGCGCTCCAGGGCAACAAAGTTCGGATCTACAGCATCAAGCTATTCATCCGACGTAGATGATATCCTCGGCGGAAAAAGACTATCTTCCGGATCCGGCCATATCACTTATGCGGCGATGAGAATCAAGGGGACAGGGCCCCATATTCCCGAGGTGGCCCATTTCTCCGACACACTGTCAGAATGGCTTGGGTTCTCAAGCACGCGTAGCATCGTTGGCTACGTCTACATAATCAACGACGCCTTCAATGGTTATCGAAAGTTCCTCCACACTGCGGCTGACGCTTTTGAAGATCGAGAGGATCGATCCCAAGCTCACCTCAAGAAAATCGACATCGGCCTACTCGACGAAATGAGAGTCACCTACGAGGATGACAATTTAGTCAAAACAGGTGTCGACTTTAAAGGCGCCCCAGTGCTAAACACTGGAGCCCAAGCAGTCAAGGCGAAAACCACCTTCACCCCCCCAAAGGCCCCAACTGAATCTAACTGGAAGGGAAAGGATGTTCACGAATTACACAGACTCCTCACTAGCCCGGATTACCACACCGCTTTAGACGTGGCAATGCAAATCTCAGACCTAAAGAACGAACTCAAGGAACACCATGACCTCTATGCCACTCTCGTAACACCACTCGAGGGGAAGTGGAAAGGCTACGCCTTCGACACATATAAGACACTAGTTGCGCAGACAGCCCAGTCGATTGGCTCTCTGATTGGACACCTGGAAGTTTTATACACAGCAACATCTAATATCGCCGAAAAACTAAAGGAGGTAAGCATTGCCGCAGACAGGGTCTACGATGACTACACAACAGCCAAAGCTGAAGCGGAAAACCAGGGAATACTGGAAGACATTCTCGACTGGCGACCATTCAAGGCGTCACTGGAGGCTATTTACGGCGCAACCCTAAGGGTATATGCAAGAAATCTCAGCGAAACTTTGGTCGAGAACATGAAGTGGGGCAATCCGGAGCCGTATAGAGGGCTGTTCATGGAGGGCGTGGCCGGTACCCCGAAAGCTGGTCCCCGGCCGGGACCTGGGCCGGGACCTCGGCCTGGCGGTGGGCCCGGTGGTGGGCCTGGCGGCGGACCCACCACACCCAAGACCCCTACGACGAAACCACCTAAGCTCACCCCCCCGACCGCATTGCCGAAGCCAACTGACACCCCCAAGCCGAAAACGCCGGACACGCCAAAGGTAAACACCCCCTCAACCACGCCAAATGCCCTCCCCAACCTGGGCACCCCCGGTCTGGGCACCCCGAGTCTGCCCGGTGCAGGCACCCCCGGCCTGGACACCCCGAAACTGCCCGGCCTGGGCAACACCCCAGAACTCGGCGCCAGCCCGATACTCCCCACCCTGCCCAGCCGCACTCCAACCAGCCCAAACACCACACCCGGTCTGACCAGCCCGATCCGTACCCCCTCACTCTCGGGCAGAACCCCGACGGGCAACGGAGTCAGCCTCCCCGGCCGCGGCCTCGGCCCCGGGGGCAGCCCCACCACCGACCCCAACGGAGTCACCGGCCTCCCCCCAGCCGCCATCAACCCGCTCGACCCTGCCGGTAACCCGACTGGGAACAACCCCCTGGGTGGGGGTGGAGGTGGAGGAGGCGACAACAACAACGGTGGCATGCCCTTCATGCCGCCGATGATGGGCGGCGGCATGCCCCCGGGCGGCGGAGGCGCAAACCCAGGAAACCCGCGAGCCGTACGTCGTGGTAGCCCACGCCTCGTCGGCCCCAACAACCGTCTCGGCCCCGCCGCGCTCAGCGGCCGTTCCAAGGACCAGCGCGACGACCGTCCCGAGGTCGTTTCGGTCGACACCGAGAGCTGGACCCCCGAAGCGGAGCCCACCCAGGCGCCGCAGCAACCACAGGCACGCCCCACGTACCGCGCCGTCTAGAAGAAAACGCGTACGCAGGTAGGCAGACCAGGCCGAGGCAGGGTCTATTCAAGGCGTACATCACCAGGATGCGCTACTCATCCGGTGATGTACGCCTCGGCGGTCAGCCCTCACCGCCTCTGCGCACAACCGCAGCCGGCCGGGAACCCGGACGGCTGCGTTCGGCGGTAGTAGTCAGCTGATCGCGGCGGCCAGGTCGTCGAGGAGCAACAGTTGCAGCTCGTCACCGGTCGGTACGCGACGTAGTTGCCGGAGCCGCTGGGCCTGGGCCTTACGGATACCGTCGAAGAGCTTGCGGGCTTCCCGCGCGTTGCCGAAGTTGCGGTCCTTGGACATCGCGGCGAAGTAGCCCCCGATCGACGCGTGCAGGTCGTCCGACAGGCGGTATTCGTGGGCATCGGCCATGGTGGCGAGGATGCTGACCAGTTCGTGCGGCGAGTAGTCCTCGAAGACGATCGTCTTGTTGAACCGGGAGGCCAGACCCGGGTTCGCGTCCAGGAACTGGACCATCTCGCCGGTGTAGCCGGCGGCGATCACGGCAATCTCGTGCCGATGGTCCTCCATCAGCTTGACCAGCGTGTCGATCGCCTCCTGGCCGAAGTCACCACCGGACCCGAACGACCGCGACAGCGTGTACGCCTCGTCGATGAAGAGCACTCCACCGAGCGCCTTCTCGAAGGCCGCCGCCGTCTTCTCGGCCGTGTGACCGAGGTACTGACCGACCAGGTCCCGCCGGGCAACCTCGACGAACTCGCCCCGGGGCAGGATGCCCAGCGCGGCCAGCAGTTTTCCGTAGATGCGGGCGACCGTGGTCTTACCGGTACCCGGGGAGCCGGCAAAGATCAGGTGGTTCGTCGAGGCGGCGACGGTCAGCCCGCCGCGACGTCGCCACTCGTTGACCTGTAGCTCGTCGATGATCGCGTGCACCTCGGCCTTGACGCCGGGCAGGCCGACCAGGGCGTCGAGCTCGGCCAACAGCTCCTCGGAGCGTTCGGTGTCCTGGGCCCGCATCGCCACCGGCTCCACCTTGGCCGCCGGGCGGCCGGCTTCCACCATTTCGACGTTACTGCCGGGGGCCAGCAGAACGCCCGGAGCGGCAGTCTGTTCGGTGGTGCAGCCGTTGATCTGCCCGCCGCAGTCCGGGCCGATGCTGATGCCCACCCCGACCGTTTCGGATATCCGGCACCGGCGCATCACCACGTTGCTGGCCTGGACCACGGCCACCCCGATGTCACCGGCCCGGGAGATCGTGCAGTTCTCCAGCGTCGGACGGGAGTAGTCGTACACGTAGACGCCCCGGTAGCCGGCGTCCGTGATCAGGCAGTTCCGCAGGATCGGGTCCGCCGACCGGACGAGGATCCCGTCGGAGACGATCTCCGAAACCGTGCAGTTCGAGATCGCGCCCGCACAGTCGTCGAGTTGGATGCCCAGCCGGGAGCCGACCACCCGGCAGCTGTCCAGGTCGAAGTCGGTACGGGCACCGAGCTGGATGCCTGCGGCGGACACGGCCGAGCACTCACAGCCGACCATCGTCAGCTTCGTCCCGGTAGCACTGACCCCAGCGGCGTCCACGCCCTTGACCCGCAGGTGACGCAACTCCACCGTGCCACGCTCGCAGTGCACCGCCGGGCGCTGGCCATCGGCCGCGACCAGGGTCACGGTGTCGGCCTCGGCCGCCACGATGGCCACCGACCTGTCCGCGAGCACCAGGTTCTCGTAGTACTCGCCGGGTCCGACCACAACCTGGTCGCCGGGTCCGGCTACCGCCAGGGCATCGCAGATCCGGGGGTAGGCACCGGTCTGGCTGGTCGACACGAACAACACTGTCATGGCTTTGCCGTCCCGAATCGTGCGGTGCAGACCTGCACCGAAGGAGCAACCTGGTCCACTGAAAGCACAGCTACCACGACGAAACAGTAGTCGACCTCTGGATTGACCGCGTTGATGCGTACCGAGGTCGATCCGCGGGGAGCTTCGGCCAGGGTAGTCGGCTGTAGACCGACCGGTCCGCCGACGACGTAGAAAGCGGCTTTGCCTTCGGTACGATCGGCGAAGGCGAGGGTCACGGCCACCCGTTCGTCGTGCAGGTTGGTGACCTCGGGTGCGCTCTCGGCCAGTTTGCCCGCGCTGGGCAGCTTCGAGGGGGACGTCGGGTCCCCTGTGGGGGTTGCAACGCCCTGGCTGAAGGCCACCCCGATTCCGAGCAGTACGACCACCGCCGCAGCGACAAGCAGCCAGCGCCGGGTGTTGGACACGGATGCCGCTGCGCTCCGGCGCTTTGATGCTCTCTGCTTCGACGGCTCAGGCTCGGGAACTGACGGGGGTGTCGGCTGTTCCTCGGGTAGCGGCACGGGCTCCGCTGGGGGCAGGAGGTCGGGTGCTTGCGCGGCGTCCGGCACATCGGGGAAGCCCGCCACGCCCGGGGGGTCCGGCGGTTGCGGAGGATCCGGCACACGCGGGGGGTCCGGCTGCCTGTCCGGAGCTTCTGCTGCCGGCGGGGCGGGCGTCCGAGCGGGGGTCGACCGGGAGGTCGTGGGCCGGGAGGTGGTCACCGGTAGCAGCTGCCCACAACTCGGGTTCATGCAGTATGAGCTGTCGCCGTGATCGCTATGCCCACATTCAACGCAGCTCACCTTCTGCATGCCGATGATTGTGGCATGGCCGGCGGCCCGGCAACATCATGCAGAATTCGTCCCGGCGAGTGCCAGCGACACGCGGCCGTCTACTTAGGACGGCGGTTCCCGGTGGCGAACCTCACGAGTTGGGCCCGGTGCCCAACAGCTCCTTCACCTCGGCAGGCCGCAGCGCCCGGGTCCACAGCCGGACACCCCCGACGTGGCCACGTAGGTAGTTGCTCGGCTCCCCGTTCCATTTGGCCCGACCGATGGTGAGCGGACCGGACGCCCGCCATGGCGTGCCGATGGTCCGCGCGGTGCCCGCCACGCCGTTGACGTACACCTGGATCCGCTTCGTCTTCGCGTCGTAGGTCCCGACCAGGTGGGTCCACTCGGTCGTCACCGGCTCATCCGAGGTCGCCGTGAGATTGTCGACCGGGTCGATGACGTCGGCCTCCATCCAGTTGAACGCCCATTTGGCGTGGTACCAGCTGTACTGGAGGTAGAAGCCGCTGGCGTTGACACCGTCCTGACCGACCGCCGCCATGGCCAGTTTTCCGGGATGTTCGGCGAGCTTCACCCAGGCGGATACGGAGAAACTGGCTGTCGTATCCACGATCGCGCCGGTCGTGGCGCAGTACTCGTTGCGACCGTTGAGGGTGATCACCGCTCCGCGCGCCTCGTCGGAGTGCCAGTCCATACCGTTGGGGCACTCTGCGGTGGCGACTCCCCGCTCGTCCACGGCGAACTTCACCATGTCGGGAAGCTCGGGCAGGGTTGCCGCGGCCGGCTTCCGCTCGGGTGCCGGCCACAACACCGCCACCGCCGCGACGAGCACGGCCGCCGACGCGGTCAGCCCTGCAATGATCTTTACCGTACGTGGCTTCACGACTCCCCCATCACGATGGTGGCACCCCGGACACAGCGGGAGTCCGACCAGGCAACCACCGCCGGGCTGTCCCAGAAGATCACAGCGCCGATCCGGAAGCAGTAGCCGATGTTCGGGTCGAGCCCTTCGACGCGTACCTCGTCCCGCTGACCAGCCACCGGTTCGGTCCGGGGCTGCATTCCGGCGTCGACGGCAAGGACCTGGACGAGATGCTGGTCGTTGCTCCTGCTCGACCTGCTCCAGCGCACCGTAACCGCAGTCTGCTCGTCCCGGACCTCCACCCCGGTGGGCCGGGCCTGATCCAGCACCTGCGTCATCAGCTCGGGACTCAACGATGCGCTGGTCGGGCGTGGGGCTTCCCGGGGGGCACCGCCATCGTCGCGCAGGATCGCGATGGCGGTGACCGCCAGCGCCGCGACGGTCACCAGTGCAGCGGCGACCACGAACTGTCCCGGCCTGGAGCGCTTCCCTACCGGCTGTGTGGTTGCGTCAGCCGGTTCGACACCGGGAACCGACTGTTCGGCACCGCCCACGGGATCGCCCAAAGCATCGAGAGGCACACCGTGTTCGACCGGCCTGGTCGCAGGCGGTCGTGGCGTCGTGGGAAGTAACGCACCACACGTGGGATTCATGCAGTACGAGCTGTCCCCGTGTTCGGTGTGTCCGCATTGGACACAGGCGGCGTTGGCCATGGCGACGATTCTGGCATGGCAGCCGGTTTCGGTGGTCCCCCACCGAGCGAGGGTTTGGTCATCGGTAGTGATCATGTGGTTCGGGTGTGCTCGAAGTGCGGCAGGGCGAGCGCCGCTGCCACGGTCCTGCCGATCCCGCCAGCTGGTGCTCGGCGGCCGGTCCGTCTCCGTCCCGGTCCGCGTGGTAGAACCGCCGGATGGATCAACTGACCGATCCGTTGGCCGGGCTCGACGCGGTCCCGTGGGGGTCACTGCACCACGCGTACGGTCCGGCCGTTGACGTACCGGACCAGTTGCGGGCGTTGCGCTCGACGGCGGCGCCGGTCCGGCGCCGTGCGATGTCCGAGCTGTTCGGCAACGTCTACCACCAGGGCACGCGGTGGGGGGCCAGCTGCCATGTGGTGCCTTTCCTGGTAGCGCTCGCCGACGACGCGGACAACCCGGACCGGGCAGCGGTGGCCGGCCTGCTCCGTTCGATGGTGCTCGGCGACCGGCGCGACGATGCGTTGCCGTTCGATCCGCAGCGGGCCTTCGCCTCCGCTGCGGGGGTCACCGACGAGCAGGCGGCGCTGGTAGAGCGGCATCTGGAGGCCGAAGACCTGTTTGAGCACGAGGAGGTCGCAAAACTGGCCGACGGCGTGGCGGTCCGCTGGGAGGCCGACGCCTTCCATGCCGGAGCCCGGCACACCGAACGGTACGTCCGCTGGCTCACCGATCCGGACCCACGGTTGGCCGGGTACGCCGCCGAACTACTCGCCTGGTTCGCACCCGACGAGACCGTGTTGGCCGGGCTCATAGCGGTCTCGGACGATGAGGCCCGCGCCGCCGTCCGGGCCAGCGCCAACCTGACCCTCGGCCACTGTCCGGGTGGCTCCGAGCGGATCAACGTTCGCCTCCAAGAGCTGCTGTCCGCGAACGCCATGGTCGTCCGGGTCACGGCGGCGGTGGGGCTGGCGTACCGACTCGGTGACCAGTTACCCGACCTGGCCCTCGACGTCCTCACCGATGCCCGCAGCTTGGACTTCGATGCCGAAGTACCTGGCTGGGACCGGTCGGTGCGCGGGTTCGTGGCGCTCGCGTTACACCGAGTCGGCCTCGGCTGACCTGACGACACACGGTTCAGGAGGGCGCATTCCGGGGCGACTCAACTCCTGGCAGAACTCGTTGGTTCGTCGCGCAACTGCCGTACATCGAGGGCATCCGCACTCCTTCTACAACCACCAGCTGAGCAGTGACGGTCGATAGCCCGGCACTACTGGGGTGCGGTACGCCGCGTAAGGCCGCGCAACCCGGGCCTGCTACCAGCCGCCGGACGCGGGACCCGGAAATCCGGGCCCCGCCGTTGGCCTGTGGAACACCGACTGCCTGCGGATAGCGGCCTGATCAAGGGGCTGGCGGGGTAGGGACCGGGTGCCGGTGGCGGTCAACCCCAGCCTGTCGAAGACGTTGTCCGCCGCTCCGTATGGACGCCAGCGTGCCTGTTGTGGCGGCACCACCCAGCCGACCGACATCCCGTCTGGTGTCCGGCTGGGTGGTGCCGGCACCCACACGTCCGGGCCGGAGTACAGCAGCCCACCAGCAGCTTCGACCCGACCGGCGTCGCAGACTCCACCCTCGACGACGAAGAGCCAGCGCAGCCGATTGTGGTCCAGCCACCGCCACCACTGCGCCGGACGCATGGTCGCGGTGGCGATCCGGGTGAGTAGTGCGTGGTGGATCATCGCCCCCGCAGGCGAGGGCAGCTCCAACAGGTCGAACCAGGATGCTTGCAGCGCGATCCCCGACGGGCGCAGCGCAACCGGCCAGCCGTGGGCGGCGTAGGTAGCCACGGCCTCCCGCGCCTTGCGACCCAGCCGGGTCAACGCTGGCCCCCCACCCGACCGACCGCCAGCAGGCCGGCGCTGGTGTGGACCAGCTCGGGATAGTGGTCACTCATCCGGGCGGCTAACAGTGCGGTGCGAAGCATGTGCCCCTCCTCGTCGTCCAGGCCGTACCGATCTGTAACGACGGCGAGCCATCCGCCGATACCGGCGACCCCGTGTATGTCAGCCACCTGGATTCCTGCCTCGGTCAGCTCATCGTGCAGCTCGCCCACGGTGTGGTAGTAGGTCTGCGCGGACCACCTGTCATTGGCCGTGCTCCACCCCGCTTGTTCAATGTCGTGCACGATCCGTTGGCGCTGCATGAGCTGTCCGGCGAGGGCGGCACCGATGAGGTTGGCATGCCGATTGAGCCCCACCGCCACCACCACCCCGCCGGGGCGGGTTACCCGCGCCGCCTCCCTCAGAGCCATGTGCCGGTTGTGCGGGTCGATCAGGTGGTACAGGGGCCCGGCCAGCAACGCGGCGTCGAAGGTGCCGGTTTTCCATGGCAGGTCACGAGCATCCCCGACCACGGCTGGCACTCCCGCCCTTCGAGCCTGCTCGACGTGGTGCGCCATTGGGTCAATCAGGTCGACGGTGTGTCCCAATCCCTGCATCCACACCGCGTGAGCTCCGGCTGCGCCGCCGATGTCGGCGATCGCGCACGGCGTAGGCGGCAGGTAGCGGCTTATCAGTTCGCGGACCCGTGTCGCCTCCAGCCGGCCACGGATGGTCGCCTCCAGCCGGCCCGCCTCGTCGTAGCTGACGTAGTGAGCGATTAGGTTCTGTGCCAGGCCATCTGCCGAGCAGGGCAGAGGGGCACTGTGCGTGTTGACCATGTTGCGATCCCTTCAGGAGAAGAACGGTTCAGCTGCCAACGCCCATCTGTTCGGCCAGCGTGGCGACAGGTGGGGGCGGTGTGCCCCGCGTTGCACGTAGCACGTCGGTCATCACGGTGTGGGCGATCGGCCGGCACCGGATCTCCGCCTGAGCGAGTTGGTCGCCCAGAAGCAGTGCGTCACCGGCCTGCCCTGCGTCGCCAGCCTGGGCGTAGGCGCGGGCGAGGGTGAGCTGGTGGTTGGCCCGCCGTTCCGCCGGCAGCGTGGCCAGTAGGTCAGGGTCGACGTCACGCTGGTGGATGCGGATGGCCTGGTCGCCGTCACCGAGCTGCACGGCGGCGGCTGCCCGGTGGAGGGCGAGATTGGTGGGACCGAATGCGGTCCAGTAGTGGTTGTGGTCGTCGACCAGGTCCTGGGCGGCCTCGCCAGCGGCTCCGAGTAGGTCGCGCACCGTCGTGCTGTCCCCGATCGTTGCTGCTGCTATCGCTGCTTGGAGCAGCAGGTGCCCGTACACCGAGAGGTGCTCGGGATACGCCGCGCCGCCGGGGGCGAGCGCGGTCGCGGCCAGGGTGGCAAGCTCCACCGCGGACCGGGCCCGGCCGACGCCGATCAGGGCCTGCCCGGCGTACCCGGCAACGAGCCCGGTCAGCAGGATGTCCCCGGCCCGTTCGGCGATGGTCATGGCCCGGTCGGCGGCAATCCAGGCCAATCGATGCTGTCCGAGTTTCCGCACCAGGGCTGAGGCGACAAGGTACGCCTGCCCGTGCAGGTGGGCGGTCTCCGCAACCCGCTCGGCCGGCACCCGGTACGCCACCTCTGCGGCCTGCACGTCCCGCAACAGCTTCGGCACCGCTCGGACCACCACCGGATAGCGACCGTGCTGGAATGCCGCCCAGGCATGCCGCACCGACTTCCGTACGACGTCTAACGGCGGCGGATCCGGGGCCGGGCAGAGTCCGTGCAGCTCGTACCGCTCCAGCGCCAGCTGCACGGCTTCCACCTCGGCGGGCATGACGAGGGACGTCGGCCCTACCGGCTGCGGCTGCTGCCCCTCAGGCAACAACAGTTGGACGTCGATGCGCAGGACACCAGCAATCTCGTGGAGTACGGAGAACCTGTCCAACCGGCGCACTCCTCGCTCAACCTTGTCGACCCAGCTCTTCGACTTGCCGAGGCGGTCGGCGAAGAGCTGCTGTGACAGGTTGCGGCGGCCTCGCCAGTAGGCGACTCTGCGGCCGACAGGTACCTCAGCCATGGGCGTCGGGGAGGCGCAGCCGCTGTGCGTGGGTGAGCACCGGGCCGTGGAGGATGGTGGTCGGCTGGTCCCACGCTGGCCGGACCAGCAGGCCGATCGGCCGCAACTCGGCACGGTGGCGGGTATCAGCAGGGCGGACGGTCTCTGGCCGGTGCCGCCCCTGGTAGCCGTTGTTGCGCCGGCTCACCGCATGTCTCCGCAGAGCCGGGTCGGGCCGGGTGGCTCGGGCGCGTCCTGTCCCTCGTCGGCGGACGGATTGGCCGGCAGTGGCCTCGGGACCGGCGGGGTTGGTGCCGGTTCGGGTGGCGGGTCCGTTGGTCCGCCGCTGCCCCACCTGCTGAGCCATCTACCCATCGCGCACCTCCGGTTGGGGGTGCGGCGGCCAGGCCCTTCCCGTGACCGCCGCACCCGGTGGGGCGCGGCGGTTTCGGGGGAAGGTCGCCGCGCCTGGCCAGGGGGCGCGACGCTGCTGGTGTCGTGGTCGAGAGGGGCAGCGTCGCGCCCTACGGCACACCATCGCCCGATTGGTGATCAAGCGGTGACGTGGCGTCACCGGGGACCGTAGGTGCGCAGTGCGGCAGAGATGGGTAGCTTTCGTACCCCTACACCAGCAGGCCCACGCGAGCGGCAAGGTCGGACACTCGCCGCCGCTGTGCGGCGGTTCCGTCCAGCATGTCCGACACGATCGCCCTGGCATGGACGTTGTAGCGGATCGTCTCGGGTGCTGTCTCGTATGCCTGCGTGAGGGTGCCCACTACGGACTGTTCGTCACGTCGCAGATGGTGGCTACGAGCCACTTCAATTAGATGCCGGGCTCTACGCGGCCGACTGGGAATAGCATCCGGGTTGACCTTTTCCGCTGCCCGCAAAGCGTGGCCGCCCTTGCGTAGCTCAACTTCGACAGTGACGGCATGAGGGTCCATGATCACGCGACTGAAGGAAGTCCACTTCTGGTAGAAATCAGCCGGCAGTTTGCGTGCGACCCCGCTCGCGATATCGAGGTAGTGCCACGCTCGCCCAGCCTCACCTGCTCGGGCTGCGGTCAGCCCAACTTCCGCGTGCAGGGCTCCCCACATGGCCAGCAGCTCATCTGAGGCATCGGGCACCTGCGGGCGTAGAATGTGAAGGGCATCCAGGGTTATCGCCGTTGCAGTGTCCCAGTCCCCGGCATCCCGATGTGCCTGGCCCGCAAACCATATCGCCCCTGCCAGTGCGATTGGGTTTTCCGATTCCTGCGCCGCGAGTATCGCCCTATCAACGACGCGCCACACCAGGTCACCGGCTGGCTGATGTGCCACGAACATCTGACTCAGGCCCATTACGTCGGCAAGGATCGCGTGGGCCTCACGCTGCTCTCGGCCGGCGTACGCCTTAATCGCGGTCTGCGCGTCGCGGATGAGCGCCGGCAACAGGTTCCCGATCACGGTCCGGTGGTCCGGTGCGGCATGTCTGGCGCGCCACGCAGTTGCGAGCCGCGCTCGCATGTGTTCGAGCGGCTCGGGCTGGCCAGCTGACGCGATGGGCCACCGGTTCAGGGCCTCCCGTACGGCCGGCAGGTACGCGTGTCCCGGGCCGAGCGCTTGGGTGGTGGGCTGCTCGGTATCGATGATAGTCCACACCTCTACCTTCAGCGCTTTCGCGAGCTGGTTCAGCATGGTCAGCCGGGGCGGTAGGAGACGGCCGGTCTCAACAGCCTTCACCCACTCCGCGCTGCGCCCAACGAGTCCGCCAAGAACCGCCCGTGTCTTTCCGGCCCTCTCGCGATGCAGCTTGATGCGCTGCCCGACAGTCAGACCAACTTGATCAGAGTTGTGCATGGTTGCCCTCCCGCACGAGGGTCTGGCCGTCCTCTCCGCACTGAGGACGGTCTGTAGATCGCACGGTACGGCCTGGAGGGATCTACTGCTACTGTGTCGGGTATTGAAAACGGGGTCGGCCCGCACGCCGGCCCCGTTTCGCGTTCCGGAAATGTTGTGAATGTTGCAACTCGCATCCGTCCCGACAAGGTCGGTTCGATACGTGGGAAATTCGGCAACTTGCGCACTTTGGCGTTTGTCGCACTATTCACAGGTCACAGTGGTTAGACGTGCGCTTTTCGCACTAATAGCGCATAGACACCTATCACGCTCTGTTGATCGTGGGCGCAACGATTGGCCACAACGATCATGCGCAGTGATCACCCGTTGCCGCCATAGCACTGCGACGTAGCCAACGCCCACTAGACCGACAGTGCGCGATCAAGATGCGCCCACCTACCCTCAGATCACCCTTGTCCCGGCCGTCGTACAGGTGTTTGGTAGCTGCTCCTGACATGCAGCTATCAGGTGGGGGTCGTCATGCGGCGGCTGATGTGGGCGGTGCGGCTGGCGCACCCACTGCCCGTACCAGCGCCGGTGCCCCTGCGCACGGTGGCGTGGAGCTGCCGCCGACGAGCACGCCGTCCGCCGGTGTGATGCCGTCGACCTGGCCAGGGTGGGCGCACCGGACCAATGTGGACATGCTGCCGGTGGGGCGGATCCCCGCCCGTGGGCCGCCGCCACCCTGCCGGCCTCCCGGCATCAGAGCGTCCTGTCCATTTCTCGCACTGCGACAGCAACAGAGTGAGTGACGAGCCGCAGATAGCCCCCGAGGCAACTGACCACGATCTGCACTGCTGCCGGTGCCGGTGCCGGTGCCGGTGCGGTCATGGGATATACCGCCGGTCGTCGTGGACGGCAGCGAATTGCCGTGTGGTCGTTCGCCGATGGTCGAGCAGTCGGCCAGGAGATTGGTGCGGTTGAGGGGTTCACCGTTGGCTATCAGGCGCGAGACGCTGAGGTCGCATCAGCGCAGCGCCACCGGTCGCGACTCATAGGCGACTCATGATCTAGCAACGGGGTAAGCTAAAGGCCAGGTCCGGGTTTCCGGATCTGGCCTTTAAACTGCAAATATTCAGCGTGGGCGATACTGGGATCGAACCAGTGACCTCTTCGGTGTGAACGAAGCGCTCTCCCGCTGAGCTAATCGCCCTCAGCGCGGATGACTCTACCTGATCGAGTTGGCACCGCGCATCTTCGGGGTCAGTGCGTCGCCAGGTAGGCCAGAACGCGGGCAACCACATCGATACCCAGGCTGTACTTCAGCGACAGCCAGACCACCACGCCGACGAAGATCAGGCCGACCGTGCCGATCAGCAGCCTCACCGGCCACGACTGACGGGTCACCCATCGGGTCCAGGCCCGGACGTTCCGACGGGTGAAGTTGAGCAGCCGTTTGGCCCAATGGAACTCCACCGCCCAGATACCAAGACCACCGATCACGATCAGCCAGCCCGGTCCAGGTAGTGGAATGAGGGCAAGCCCGAGTGCGACCACCAGCGCCCCGGCCAGCGCCACAAAGCCCTTGAGGGCGATCCGCCCAGTGGGGTTGGCACGGATGAGGTCAAGTGTGGTTCGTAGCCGCCGCCGTAGGCTCGGCCGTTCCACGTCGACCGCCGTATCGCTGGTCGCTGCCTCCGCCAGGGGCGTACGCCGCCTGTCGCGCGCCGCGTACTCGTCCTCCGGCACGTCGTTCCCCCGCTCCAAGTTCCCGATTCCCACCCCGGCAACCGCACGGCCACTCTCGTCGCCAGTTGTCGGGGCGTCTTGTTCCATTGAGGATGGTTTCGGAACCATTTCACCCCTCAGTGTTACCCCGGCCCGTCACTCGATGGGACGACTGGACGTTACCGGAGTGAGCCGACGTCTGAATCACCCGAGGCCAGACGGGATCAAGTACTGGGGCAGAACCGGATACTCTACATGAATTTTCCCATTCAAGCGGCGTTTCCGAATCACCTTCCCACCACTGGGTGAAGTCAGCGCATGGCGGAGCGTAGCCAGGAGTAGCACCTGAGTATGGGAAAAGCGGGACACGCGCGTTCCGCAGCGGTGCCGGGGGGAGAACGTCCATGAGTGTCATCCGACCGACGACTGTCGAGGTTGAGACGTCGTTAAGGCTTGTCGCACCTGATGCCACCGCACTGCCGGTGCGCGCCAGTTTGCGCTATGACCCTGCTGACCCGTATGCGGTCCATGTACTATTTCATGCCGAATCAGCCGGTGGCGAGGCGGTGAGCTGGTCATTCGCCCGCGAACTGCTCGTCACCGGGCTTGACGAACCCGCCGGGATCGGCGACGTGCGGGTATGGCCGTGGGCCACCCCACGGGGCGACTTCGTGGCACTGGCCCTGTCGTCGCCAGACGGCAACGCACTCTTCGAAGTGCCACGCAGTGTCCTGGTCCGCTTCCTGCGGCGGACCTACGTAGTGGTGCCCCGCGGCCGGGAAGCGGAGCATCTCGACGTCGACACTGCGGTCAACCGCCTGCTAGCCGGGCGCTGACCAGCAGAACCGGAGTACCGGCGCCGCACGGACCTGCCGAGTCCGCGCGGCGCCGCCCTGTCCAGCCTCCGGTACGCCCCGTCGACGGGATGGCCCTAGCGGACGCGGATAGACTCCCGCCGCCCAAATATGCTTCTGCTCGTGCAAATCTCCGCGCGCGGCGACTACGCGGTACGGGCGGCTCTGAGCCTCGCCTCGGCGTACCCGTCGCTGATGTCTGCCCAGACGGTCTCGCAGGACCAGGACATGCCCCGCAAGTTCCTCGAAGCGGTCCTGGCTGATCTTCGCCGAGCCGGCATCGTCCGGGCGCAACGCGGTGCGGAAGGTGGCTACACCCTGGCCCAGCCACCTTCGGCGATCACTATCGGGATGATCCTGCGGGCCGTCGACGGTCCGCTGGCCGGAGTTCGGGGGCTACGCCCGGAGGAGACCCACTACGAAGGCGTCGCCGAGAACCTGCCCCGGCTGTGGGTCGCGGTGCGGGCGGCGGTACGCAACGTCGTGGACGAGGTGAGCCTCGACGAACTGATCAACGGCCAGCTGCCCAGCCACGTACGGGATCTGGTGACCCTGCCCGACGCGTGGCAGCCCAGGTAGGCGGCAGCCGGACCGGGCCGGCTCACCCGGCCGTGGTCGGCTCGATAATCACGTCACCGGCCAGCCGGCCCGATTCCGGAGTGCGGGTGACCCGGCCGGCGGCCAACATCGCGGTGATCGCCCGGAGGGTGTCCGAGGCCCGGTAGATAGTGTTCGCGACGGTGAACTGGCGCAGTTCGGTCACCGAGCACGGTCCCAACCGCACCAGCTCGGACAGCAGTTCCCGGCACAGCGGGTCGGTTTGCGGACTGGGCGAGATGTCCACGGACTGCGCCTCGGGATCCTGCGGATCGCGGTAACGTGCCCCGGTCCCCTCGCCCACCGCCCACAGGTCGTTCTTGAACGCGTCGAGGCTGCGGCCCAGCGTGGTGGCGAAGACGACCAGTTGGGGCAGGCCTCCTCCGTCGACCGGTCGGGTCGCGGCCACCCCGTCGACCAGTTCGACATCGGCCACCAGTGGGAACCCGGCCTCGGCCAGCACCCGACGGTGATCCAGTTCGGCCCGGGCCTGTGAGCCCAGCACCAGCAGCACCTCGCCTGGACGGCCACCGGCCACGGCGGCCAACGCGCCGAGGCTCGGCGCCGGTCCGGTCGCGGCGTCCAGGTAGCCCAGGATGGGGGCTCCGCTGGCGCTGGCCGCCCGCAGCGCCACCGGTAGCCGCTCCGCATCGCCGGTCACCAGGTGCACGCTCACCTCGGGCGGGAGGGTGGCCTGGTCCGCACCGAGTCGTACCGCCAGGTCGTCGGCGGGCGCGGCCAACGCCAACACGGTCAGCCGGCGTCCCCGCAACAGTTCGGTGTGCCGGGCGAAGACCCGGATGGCCGCTTCCGCCGTACCGTCGTCGGGACCGCCTCGGACCTGCGCGAACGTCGCCCGGCGGGAACGGCGTAGCGCCGCGGGGGCCCAGCCGTCGAGCTGTCGGGCAAGCAGTTCGTGCTTCACGGTGGTGATCGGGTCAGCAGCCACTGTGTGGTTCTACCCTGCCTGGCCGCAGTGAGTCGGAACGGGGTCAGACGGCCCGGGAGATGCCGACTCCGCCGCGCGTCTGTCCGCCGTACCGCTGCTTCTCCTTGGCCAGGTCGAGCCGGCCGATCCGCTTGCGGGCAGCGAGTGCGGTGTCGTCGAGCTGGTCGGCCGGGATCAGCCAGACGACCTCGAACTCCAGCCCGTCCGGGTCGTGCGCGTAGAGGCTCTTGGTGGTCCCGTGGTCGGAACTGCCGCTCAACGCCCCGGCCTCGGCCAGGCGTTGCGCGGTGGCTTCCAACTCGTCGAGGGTGTCGACTTCCCAGGCCAGGTGGTACAGCCCGACCGTGGTCCGTCCGGCACCGGAGGGGCCGGCCGCCGCGCCCAGCTCGAACAGGCCGAGGTCGTGGTCGTTGGTGGAACCGGGTGCCTGAAGGAAGGCCGCACCGCGGAAATTGTCCGGTGTCATCGGAATCAGCCGGAAACCAAGCACATCACGATAGAAAGCGATACTTCGCTCGAGATTACGGACAAAGAGTACGGCGTGGTTGAGACGGTGAATGCCCATGCCGTCAACGCTAGCGCAAATAATTGAACATTCAACTAGGCGGGCTATGATCGTGGCCATGACCCGCTGGCTCACCCCTGAGGAACAACGAACCTGGCGGGCATTCCTGGCCGCGTCCCGAGCCCTGATGGACACCCTCGACCGTGAACTGCAACGCGACGCGGGAATGCCCCACGCCTACTACGAGATCCTGGTCCGACTCTCCGAGGCCGACGAGCATCGACTACGGATGAGCGACCTCGCCGACCTCACCGGCTCCTCGCGTAGTCGGCTCTCCCACGCTGTCGCCCGCCTGGAGGAGGCCGGCTGGGTACGGCGCGAGAACTGTCCCAGCGACCGCCGGGGTCAGTTCGCCGTACTCACCAGAAAGGGCTTCGAGACGCTGGCCGGCGCCGCACCGGGACATGTCGAGGGTGTACGCCAACACCTTTTCGATCCATTGAGCCCCGCCCAGATCGACCAGTTATGCCGGATCAGCGAAGTACTACTTGACCACCTCGTGCCCGAACGGCCAACTTCATGACTAAACTGAGCCCCAACGCCTCTTGTACTGAAACTCATCGGCCACGCACGATGAGACGTGTCTTCCGGTGTCACGAATTTTGCCCTAATCACCGCCCAGGCCAACGATCTCGTGGCATCCGGCGACCTGGCCGGTGCCCAGGAATTGCTCAGTGACGCTCTCAGCTCCGCCGATCCCAGGCCGAGCAACGCCTCGGCTGAGCTGACCGAGGCCGCGATCCTCCAGGCCAGGGTCCTCGTGACACTCGGCGAGCCACACTCCGCCCGAGGCTGGGCGGCGTTCGCCTACGCGGCTACCACCCGGCTGTACGGGCCCACCGACCAGCGGACGATCGCCACCGCAGCCACGCTGGCCGCCGTCCTGCACCGGATCGGCAGCCACGAACGTGCGGCCCGCCTGTACCAGGACGTGGTCATCGAGCTGACCGCGACCGACGGCCCGGAATCGCTACGGGTACTGGCCGCCCACGCCGACCTGGCCACAGTGGAGTACGCCCAGGGCGAGTGCAACGTGGCCCGTGAGCGGCTGGCGGACGCCTGGGAGCTGCACCGCGAGGTCTACGGCGACGGGCATCTCGGCGGTATCAAGATGCTGGCCCGGCTCGGTGCCATGCAACGCGACTGTGGGCACTTCACCGAGGCACACGAGCATCTCGCGCTGGCCCGGGAGCTGTGCCGCACCCACCTGCCGCCCGATCATCCCCTGGCCATCCAGGTCGCGGCACTGGCCCGGGCAGCCGCCAACCCCGACCACGTCTGCGCCGGGACTCCGCCGTCCTCCCCCGGGCCCGCACCGGGGGCCTCCGCCGCCGGGAACCCGCATCCGACCGGCCGGGCAGGCAACGATCCGGCTGGCCCGGGCGTCCCGTTCGACCCGAACCGCCTCGACGGGGCCGGCCAGTGGTGGCCCTCCGGGGACACGCAACCCCCCACGCACGGCGCGCCCCAGCACCCTGGGCCACAACATCAGCCGGACCACTGGACACAGAGCATGTCCACCGTTCCCGCACCGCACTCCGGGCCGGCGATGCCACCAGCCGTACCGTCGTTGGTCTCGGGCGGTGCCGGCGGTGCGTCATCCCCGCTGGCGATCGGCGGCGGCGACGCTGACGGGACACACCACGCCCGCAACCTGCCGGAACGCTGGCGACCTCCGCTACCGGCGACGATCCAACCGCCACCGCAGAAGGCGGTCCGGCGGTTGCTACCGATCATCCTCGGCGGCGCACTGGTCGTGGTGCTCGGTGCGGCAGCCGTCATCGCGGGTTTCGCACTGGTCGACAAGACTCCGGCCAAACCGTCGGGCGTGACCCGGACCGGGCCGGACGGTGCGCCTCTTCCCGCCGCGCCACCCAGCAACGTGACGTTGCGCGACAACCAGAGCAGCATCCTGCTGACCTGGGCCTACCCGCCGGGTGCCCAGGGTTCGGTGGTCGTCTCCGGCGGACGGGTCGGCCAGGAGATCACCGCCTTCGACGAACTGGCCGCCGGCACCACCAGCTACATCGTTTCCAACCTCACCCCGGACCACAACTACTGCTTCACCATCGCCGTCTTCTACTCCACGGACCTGGTGGCCCGTTCCGAACCGGTCTGCACCAAACGGGCGGGGGTCGCGTCCGGCAACTGACCTGGCCCTGTTCGGTCGACCCACCGACGCCTCGGTCGAGCATCGAGCCCGACAGCTAGCGGTTCGCCGGCCGGTGCGCCGTCACCGGCCCGGGCGCGGTGTGCCTGTCGTTGCCCCTGGTCCCCGGTACGGCCCGTACCGGCAGTCGCACCTCGACCCGCAGGCCGGGCCGTGCGTCGGACAGCTCCACCGTGCCGCCCTGGCGGCGTACCAGGTCCCGGACGATGGCCAGCCCGAGCCCGGAACCACCCGCGTCCCGCGCCCGGGCGTCGTCCAGGCGGGTGAACCGGTCGAACACCCGTTCCCGGTCCTCGGCCGGGATGCCCGGGCCGTCGTCGGTCACCGTCACCACGTGGTACGCCGGCCGGCCCGGTTCCGGTCCGGTCGCCCGCACCGTCACCTCGCTACGGGCATGCCGTACGGCGTTGTCGAGCAGGTTGGCCAGCACCCGGTCCAGTGCGTCCCGTTCCCCGGTCGTCCACAACGGGTCTCCGGTCGGCACCACCCGGACCGGCGGCGCGGGATACCGTTCCGCCACCCCGACCAGCAACTCGCCCAGGTCGACCGGCCCGGCTGCCGCCCGCTGCCCGGATCCGGCGTCGTCGGCACGGGCCAGCAGCAGCAGATCGTCGACGAGCCGGCTCAGCCGCTGGGTGTCCGCCAACAGGTCGTCGGCCACCGCCGGCCAGTCGTTACGGTCACCGAGCCGCTGGGCGACCTCCAACTGGGTCCGCATGTTCGCCAGCGGGCTGCGTAGTTCGTGGGCGGCATCGGCGACGAAGGCCCGTTGACGGCTGCGGGCCGACTCCAACCGGTCCAGCATCCCGTTCAGTGTCACGGCCAACCGGTGGATCTCGTCCCGCGAGGCTGGTACCGGAAGCTGTCCGCCACGCGCACTTCCGGTGATCTCCTCGGCACCGGCCCGGAGTGCCTCGACCGGTCGCAGGGTCGCGCCGACGACCCGCCACGCCACTGCGGCGAGGATCGCCACCAGCAGCGGAAAGCTGATCAACAGGATGTTCCGTACGACCTGCACGCTGTGTCGTACGTCCGCCATCGACTTGGCGACCAGTACGGTCTGCGGGTCTTCCGCCGAACCGGCGGGGACGGCCACCACCCGCACCGGCCCCTTCATCCCCACCCGCTGGCCGGAGACGAAGATGCCCTTGCGGTCCCGGACCTCGGTCAGCTCGCCGGGGTGGAGCATCGGCACCAGCCGGTCGGCGTCGATGGAGGCGGCCAGGATCCGTCGCTGGGCGTCGACCACCTGCACCCGTACGTCGCCGCCGGCCACCGGGAGCGGATCGGGCAGGGCGTCGGCGGTGGCCAGCCGGGCCACCCCGTCGGCCGTCTTGAACGCCTCGGTGTCGATCGTGCTCTGCAGGGCGTATCCCAGCGCGCCGACCAGCACCATCCCGCCTACGGCCAGGCCGACGGTCAGCCCGACGATCGCGAGGACCAGCAGCCGTACCCGCAGGCTCTTCGTCAGGAAGGACCCCTTCCTGGCACCCTTCGCAGGTGAAGGGTCCCTTCCCAACATCCGGGTCATGTCGCCAGCCGGTAGCCGGCACCCCGGATCGTCTCCAGTCGGTCCCGGCCGATCTTGCGGCGCAGGTAACCGATGTAGACCTCGACGGCATTCGGCGCGGTGTCCAGGCTGGCGTCCCAGACGTGGTCCAGCAGCTCCGTCTTCGACACCACCGCGCCCGCCCGTCGGAGCAGATACTCCAGCAGCGCGAACTCCCGGGCGGTGAGTGTCACCTCGGCACCGTCGCGGGTGACCCGCCGTTGGGCGGGATCGAGGCTGATGTCCCCGACGCTGAGCACCGTCGGTCGTTGCGGTGCACCGCGACGCAGCAGCGCCCGCAGCCGGGCCAGCAGCACCACGTACGAGAAGGGTTTGGTGAGATAGTCGTCCGCGCCGCAGTCCAGGCCGTCGGCCTGGTCGTACTCCCCGTCCTTGGCCGAGAGCATCAGTACCGGCAGCCAGTGCTCCTCGGCTCGCAGCTGCCGCACCACCCGGTAACCGGACAGGCCCGGCAGCATCACGTCCAGGATCATCGCGTCGTAGCCGCCGTGGCGGGCCAGATCCAACCCGGTCGGCCCGTCTGCGGCCACGTCGACGGCGAACCCCTCGGCCTGTAGCCCACGTTGCAGTGCCCGGGCCAGGCGCGTCTCGTCCTCCACCACCAGCAGTCGCACGGGCCCAAGGGTGCCATCCACCGTCGAGCCCGGCCAATGCGGTTCTCAGCCCGGTCACAGCACCGCCCCGGCAGAATGTGCGCAGGAGGTGCACAACCATGTCAGTCTTCCGCTCCCGGCCGGCACTGCGCTGGCTGATTCCGTCCGCTTCGGCAGTCCTGGTCATCGCCGGGGGTGCCGTGATCGGCACGTTCGCCGCATCCGCAGAGCCGAGCCTGCCACCCCGCAGCGCCGCGCAGTTGCTGGTCGACCTACAGACCGCCCGGCTGGACGGGCTGTCCGGCACCGTCGTACAGCGGGCCGACCTGGGGTTGCCCGGCTTGTCGGCCCTCGCCACTCGGGGCAGCACCGACCTGACCTCGTTGGCCTCCGGCACGCACACCCTGCGGGTCTGGTACGCCGGGCCGGACCAGACCCGGGTCGCGCTGCTCGGCACGCTCGGGGAGAGCGACATCATCCGCAACGGGCGGGACCTGTGGTGGTGGAACAGCCAGACCAACACGGCGACCCACCGGACGCTGCCGGAGACCGGTGACGCCGGTCAGTCCCGGCCGCACAGCCTGCCCGCCACCCCCCAGGAGGCCGCCGACCAGGCGTTGGCCGCGATCGACCCGAGCACCGAGGTCACCGTCGGCCGGTCCGCGAAGATCGCCGGACGGGACGCGTACGAGCTGGTGCTCGACCCCCGGGACACCGCGTCGCTGGTGGACCAGATCCGGATCGCGATCGACGCCCGGGAACACGTGCCGCTCCGGTTCGAGATCTTCGCCAAGGGTGCCGACCAGCCGGCGTTCGTGATGGCCTTCACCCAGGTCGACTTCGACCGGCCGGACCCGGCGCAGTTCACCTTCAACCCCCCGCCCGGCACCCAGGTGACCGAGCAGGAGTTCGACCAGCCGCAGCGCCCTGACCACGGCACCGACCGGTCCGAGGCCAGGTGGGAGACCACCGGTACGGGGTGGACCACGGTCCTCGTCGGCCGTAACGCCAAGGTCGTTCCGTCGAACGGCGGGGATACCGCTGGCCTGCTGAACCTGCTGCCCAAGGTCGACGGAGCGTGGGGCAGCGGCCGGCTGCTGAGCAGCAGGCTCTTCAGCGTGCTGCTCACCGACGACGGCCGGCTCCTGGTCGGCGCGGTCACGCCCGAGCGGTTGTACGAGGTGGCCGCCGCCCACCGGTGAACTCCGGTGCGTACCACCGACGGCCCGCCGGATGTGTTTCCGGCGGGCCGTCGACAGGCCTGGCCGACGGCGTAGCCGGGCCTGGTCGAGTCGACGGGTCTGGCCTCGCCGAGTGCGGGCCTGGCCGACGGGCGTAGCCGGGCCGGAACGGCGGGCGTCGACGGGCCGGAACGGTCAGGTTGGTAGCCGCCAGCCGATCGCGGCCAGGAGCGCCTGCGCGATGACGGCGTGGCCGGGCAGGTTGGGGTGGATCCGGTCGTCCGCCCACTGCCCGGCCGGGGTGCTGGTCAGCACCCGGTCGAACGCCGCCTGGGTCGGTACGTGGACCGCGTCGAACTCGACGGCCAGGTCCTGGACCACCCGGACGTAGTCGTCGGTCTGGGCCCGTTGCGGATCGCCCCGATCGGGTTCGATCAGGTACGGCTCGACCAGGATCAGCCGGCATCCGGTGGCCTTGACGGCCCGGCTCAACAGGTCCCGCAGGGTCGACTCGTACTCCCGGATCGGCACGCCCCGGTCGGGCTGGTCGAGGAAGAACCGCCAGACGTCGTTGATGCCGATCTTTACTACGAGCCAGTCCGGCCGCTCGGCGATCACGTCCTCTTCCCAGCGGGCCGCCAGGTTCCGCACGGTGTCCCCGCTGGTGCCCCGGTTGACCCAGGTCAGCCCGAGTTCCGGGTGGGTTGCGGTGACCATCGCCCGGACCAGGTTCACATAGCCGTCGCCGTACGGGGTGGCCCGGCCACGCCGACCACAGTCGGTGATGCTGTCGCCGACGAAGACGATGCGCTGCCCAGCCGAAAAGATCATGCTGACCGCTCCCCTGCCCATGGCCACCGTGTCACGCTCACCACCGCCCGGGTGGCCGGCACACTCGCTGGACGCAGTCTTGGCCGGGCGGTGCGGAACGCGCTATTCTTCGTTGTTCAAAACGCAAAAAGAACGGCAAAGAATGCCGTTCTCGCAGGTATTTTATTTGATGGGGAGAAAGCTTGTCAAGCTACTCCGGCCACTCCACCGGGCCGCGCCTCGACGAGCAGGTCGACGAGATCGAAGCCGAACAGAAGCACATCTCGATGCTCTACGGTCGCCTCGACGACCTGCGCGAACAGGCTGCGGACCGACTGTCCGAGGCGCTGCGCAACAGCGGCGGCACGCAGCAGGAACGGTCCCAGCGGGAAGGCACCGTGGCCATGTACACCGAGCAGGTCGAACAGTTCGGCGCGGTGGAGAATGGCCTCTGCTTCGGCCGACTGGACCTCGACAACGGTGAGCGCCACTACATCGGCCGGATCGGCATTTTCGACCACTCCGGAGACTACGCGCCGTTGCTGATGGACTGGCGGGCTCCGGCCGCCCGTCCGTTCTATCTGGCGACGGCGGCAGCGCCCCAGGGGGTGCGGTGCCGCCGGCACATCCGTACCCGGCACCGGACCGTGACCGGGTTGGACGACGAGGTCCTCGACCTGACCCTGGCCCGGCACACCGGCCGGGAGGAACTCACCGGCGAGGCAGCGCTGTTCGCCGCGCTCAACGCCAGTCGTACCGGCCGGATGGGCGACATCGTGGAGACCATCCAGGCCGAGCAGGACCGGGTCATCCGCTCCGACCTGGCCGGTGTCCTCGTCGTACAGGGTGGCCCCGGCACCGGCAAGACCGCCGTCGCGCTGCACCGGGCGGCGTACCTGCTCTACACCCACCGTCAGGCGCTGTCCACGCGAGGCGTACTGCTGGTCGGCCCGAACGAGACCTTCCTGCGCTACATCTCGCAGGTGCTGCCCGCGCTGGCCGAGACCGGCGTGCTGCTGTGCACACCCGGTGACCTCTTTCCCGGGGTGACCGCCCGGCGCGCCGAACCGGCCGAGACCGCCGAGATCAAGGGCCGACCGGAGATGGTCGAGGTGCTGGCCGCCGCGGTACGGGACCGGCAACGGGTGCCGGACGAACCGGTGGAGATCGTGGTCGAGCGGGACACCCTGCTGCTCGACCCGCAGACCTGTGCCGAGGCCCGGGAACGGGTCCGCCGCGCCGACAAGCCGCACAACCTGGCCCGGCCACTGTTCGACCTTGAGATCATCCACGCGCTGGCGCAGCAGGTCGCGGAGCGGATCGGCGCGGACCCGCTCGGTGGAGAGAACCTCCTCGAGGAGGCCGACCTCGCCGAGATCCGGCGCGAGCTGCGCGAGGAGCCCGAGGTGCTGGCCGTACTGGACTGGCTGTGGCCCGTCCTCTCCCCGCAGCAACTGGTGGCCGGGCTCTACGCGTCCGACGACCGGTTGGCGACCGCCGCGCCGGAGCTGACCGAAGAGGAGCGGCAACTGCTGCGCCGCGAACCGTGGGGCGGTTGGACGCCGGCCGACGTACCACTGCTCGACGAGGCGGCCGAACTGCTCGGCGCGGACAACCGGGACGGCCAGGTACGGGCTGAGCAACTGCGCCAACAGCAGATCGAGTACGCCGAGGGCGTGCTGGACATCGCCGAGGGCTCCCGTTCGATCGACCTGGAGGACGAGGAGGAAGGCGAGATCCTCTCGGTCACCGACCTGCTCGGTGCCGACACCCTGGCCGACCGGCAGGAGGACGGTGAGCGCCTGACCACGGCACAGCGGGCGGCAGCCGACCGGACCTGGGCTTTCGGACACGTGATCGTGGATGAGGCGCAGGAACTGTCCCCGATGGCCTGGCGGCTGTTGATGCGCCGCAGCCCCAGCCGGTCGATGACCCTGGTCGGGGACGTGGCGCAGACCGGCGCGCTGGCCGGTGCGTCCTCCTGGCAGCAGACGCTGGAACCGTACGTGGACGACCGGTGGCGACTGGAGGAGTTGACGGTCAGCTACCGTACCCCCGCCGAGATCATGGCGGTCGCCGCCGACGTGCTGGCCGAGATCGACCCGTCGCTGACCCCACCCCGCTCGGTACGGAACACCGGTGTCGAGCCGTGGGACCTGCGGGTGGAGCAGGCGGAGTTCGCCGGTCAGCTGATCGCAGCGGTCCGCCGGGAGGCGGCACAGGTGGGTGAGGGCCGGGTGGGCGTGATCGTGCCCGACGGTCTGGTCGACGATCTTGGCCGTGCGGTCACCGCCGAGTTGCCCGAGGTGGCGGTGGGTGAGCATGCCGAGCTGACCAGCCAGGTGGTGCTGCTGACCGTGGCACAGGCCAAGGGGCTGGAGTTCGACAGCGTCGTGGTGGTCGAGCCGGACCGGATCGTCGCCGAGTCCCCGCGTGGCCGCAACGATCTGTACGTGGCGTTGACCCGGGCGACCCAACGGCTCGGGGTGCTGCGTACGGGGCTCGGGGTCCGGTACGCCAGCCTCGGGGTGGGTTGACCGGTGCCAGCCGTCGACCGGCCGCCGTCGTTTCCGTACAAGACGGCGGCGGCGGCCGGCTCCTAGCATGGGCGCGGGTCTGTGCACAGGGTGTCATCGGCGCTTCGACCCGCCAGTCGATCCACCACGGCGAACCTCGTCGCCTGGCCATGAGGAGAACAGCACATGCGTGATCTGGTCTACACCGGGTTCATGTCGCTCGACGGCGTCGTTGACTCCCCGGGCGGTGGGCCGGGCGAGGGGCACCGCAGCGGTGGGTGGGTCTTCCGGGACATCGAGTTCGTGCCCGATGCCTTCTCGCTCAAGGGAGAGGAGCTCGAGGACACCACGGCGCTGATGTTCGGCCGCCGCAGCTACGAGGCGTTCGCGCCGGTCTGGCGTGACTCGGACGACCACGCCGCCTACCGGGAGCTGCCGAAGTACGTGGTCTCGACCACGCTGCCCGATGACGCCCTCGTCGAGGGGTGGGGTCCGACGACGATCCTGCGCTCGACCGACGACGTGGTCGAGCTCAAGAAGAGCGAGGGTGGCGCGATCTTCATCCATGGGAGTGCCGAACTCGCCCGATGCCTGTCGGACGCGGGCCTGATCGACCGGTACCACCTGCTCGTCTTCCCGGTGCTACTCGGGGCCGGGAAGCGCCTGTTCAGTGCGGCGGACCGGGACAAGCAGGTACTGAGCCTGCGGGAGTCCGCAGCCTACCCGAACGGCATCGTCAAGCTGATCTACGACGTCGTCGGCTGATCCAGATGCAGCGCGAGGGCACCTCCGGTGCCCTCGCGCAGTTGCCGTGCTGTACGCCCGACGTACCGGTGCAGCGCACGGGCCAGGTGGGGCTCGTCGAAGTACGCGAGCCGAGAGACGACATCGGCGACCGGGACACCGGCGGCCAGGAACGTCGCGGCACTACGGGCACGTTCGATCTGTCGTACGGCCCCCTGGGTCAGCCCGGTCGCGGCTCGGAACCGGCGCTCGACGGTGCGCTTCGAGACCTGAGGACGGTGGCCCCGGCGGACCTCGCCGACCAGCGGGTCACGGACCACGGCTCCGCAGCGGACGAGCCGGTCGACCAGAGCCTCCATGTCGTCCGGGCCGGGCGTCTCCCAGCGGACACCGTCCAGCGAAAAGGTCCTGCTCGTGACGTCGGGCAGTTCGACGCCCCCGTCGACCAGGGCCGTTGTGGGCACGGCCCGCAGCGACGTGCCCACGGCGAACTCCAGGCCGACGAAGGTCGCGCCCTCTGGCACCGGCGCGGTGCCGGTCCTGGTCTCCGGCCCGGAAATGCTCGCGTACGCCCTGCCCTCGCGCTTCCAGAACACCAGGCCCCAACACGCCGTCGCAACGGAGGTCATCTCCGTGACCTGCTCGCTCATGCAGGTCCACACCGTGTCGACCCACGGGGAGTCGGACGCGCGCGTCATGAACCGCAGTCCCACGGGAGGAGGATACGGGCCCACCGGCCGTCGGCGTCCGTACCGGATCTAGGTCGCGTGGGTGGACTGGTCGCTGGTCGAACCTCCGGTCGGGGTGCTCAGCCCGCCGGTGGTCGCATCACCGGTGGTGGTCGGTGCCACATTCCCGCCCGGTGCCCGGGGCCGCCGTCGGGCACTGGCCGGTCCGGCGCTGCCGCCGGTGGTCGTGATCACGCCCCGGTTGCGGGTCGGGCCGCCATCGCGCAACACCTCCGGGTCCACGGCGGCGTTCGCGATGTCCTCTTCCTCCTGGTCCTGCACCTCGAGCCACTCGTCGGTAGCGGGCAACGTCACCTCTGCCGCCGCACCGGGCGCGTAGTCACTGTCGCCACCGCCGAGTCGGTCCACGGCCCGACGCCTCGACTCCCGCTTCTCGTCGTCCTCACGCACGTCCACCACCTCGCAGGATCGTCGTTGGCCACTGCCTCCCCCGCAACGGTTCGGCTAAACGGCGGCGCTACCGCGCCGATCCCGATCAGTGGTGCATCACCGGGACAGATGCCGCCCAGGCGTCCGAACGACAGCGAAACAGACCGGGACCCGGTGAACGGGGCAAAAGAGCGGGGCGACGGGACCAGCCAGCATTCGGTCCCGCCGCCCCACGTCCGATGTTTCGTCGGGCTAGTCGTCGTTCGTCACGACTACTCGTCGAAGCCCTCGTCGTCACCGCCGTCGAACACGTCGTCCAGCATCTCTCCAGCGATCATGCCGCCGGCCAGGCCGAGCGCCGCGCCAGCGACCACGCCGCCCATTCCGGGGCCACGCCCGTGCCCACCGTGATGGCCGTAGTGTCCCGGCCCGCCATGGTGACCGAAGTGCCCCGGCCCACCGTGTCCGCCGAACTGGCTGCCGTAGCGGGTGGCCATCTGGCTGATCCACCCGTCGACCAGCCGGGTCCAGTCGACCCGGTCCACGTTGGCGTGCTCGACGACGTACCGGCCGAAGGTGTCGTGCCCGCCGGTGAACATCCCGCCACGTTTGTCGCACTCGATGACCACGTCGACCGTGTACTGGTTGGTCACGAAGGTGACCTCGACCTCCTTGATCGCGTGCGCGTACTGCGGCGCGGCAAAGAACTCGATCTCCTGGTAGAAGGGCAGGGTCTGCCGTACCCCGTGGATGTGGCCACGCTCCAGGTCGGCGTTCTTGAACTGGAACCCGAGTCGGGAGAACGCCTCAAGGATCTTCTCGTGCACCGGCAACGGGTGCACGGCGACATGGTCGAGGTCGCCCTTGTCGACGGCACGGGCCACCGCGACGTCCGTACGCAGGCCCATGGTCATGCCCCGTAGCCGCTGCCCGTAGACGTCGGTGATCGGGGTCTCCCACGGAACCGGCATCTGGAACGGAATCGACAGTTGCTGCCCGGGGGCCAGTTGCAGCGGACCGGTCACCGGCATCCGGTGGAACTCCATCAGAGCGTTGTATTCGGTGTCGCCCCCCTCGATCTCCACGCGGGTGACCAGCGCAAGGCTGATGTGCTCGATGTTCGCCGGTACCTCGCCACCACGCAGGTTGACGTGTCCGTCGAGCGACAGCCCGGGCCGGGTGTTGGGGTTGGACAACACGGTATCCACGCTCGGGCCGCCAACCCCGAACGCACTCAACATCTTCTTGAAGACCATCGGGTTACTCCTGTGACGGGCGCTGACTGCGCGACTGACGAGCGCTGACTGCGCGACCATTTCGGGCGTGGAGGTCCACGGTAGATCGTTACACCTGGTCAGAACCCTACCGATCCCAACTGAGAGCTCCCTGAAAGCACGGTCAGCCGGTCGGCTGACGGCGCAGCGGACGGTTCGGTGGGTGGATGCTCACGGCCACCCACCGAACCGTCAACCGGTCAGGCCGTGGCCACGCACCGCACCGTCGGGATGCTGTTCCCGCTGGTCCAGGCCCCGAGGAAGCCGAAGCTCGTACTGGCCCCGACCCCGAGGGCACCGTTGTAGCCGAGGTTCCTCGCGGTGACAGCAGCTCCACTGGTCGTAACGGCGGCGTTCCAGGACTGGCTGATGGTCTGGCCGTCGCCGTACGTCCAGCTCACCGTCCATCCGGAGATCGGCGCGCCACCGGCGGTCACCCGTACTTCCGCCTGGAATCCACCCGGCCACTGGTTGGTGATCGAGTACGTCGCGACGCAGGTTCCCGGCCCCGGCGGCGGCGTGGTCGGAGAACTGGTCGGAAAACCGGTGGGCGGGATCGTCGGCGAGGTCGTCGGCCCGCTGGTCGGAGAGCCGGTCGGGCCGACCCCGCCGTACACCGTGGCCTCCCGGGCGGTCTGCCCGATCCCGTTGGCACCGTTGAAGATCCGCTGCCCCCAGCTCGTCAACCGACCGGCATCGAAGTCGGTGACCATGTCGAGATACTCGACGCCCCCGCCGTTGCCGCTCCACGACCAGCCGATGTAGCCGATGCCGTTGGCCTGGCTGTACGCCATGATCGTGTCCTCGTCCGGGTTCCCGTCGGAGTGGTCGTGCCCGAACTCGCCGACCACGATCGGCAGGCCTGCGGAGCGGAACCGACCCAGGTAGTCGGTGACCTCGCCGGCGGTGTCGAAGACCCCGTACATGTGGATGGAGAAGAGGGTGTTGCGGTCCGGGTCGCTGTCGAACACCGACTGCGCGTTGTCCCGCATGGTGAACGCCCAGTCCTGCCCCCAGTTCGGCGCGTCGACCATGATGGTGTGGTCGAAGCCGGCGGCCCGCAACCGTCGGATCGCGTCCGACGTGTCGGCGGCCCAGGTGCCGTAGTTCTGGTTGCCGTACGGCTCGTTGCCGATGTTGACGATGATGTACTGCTCCTGACCGGCCAGCACGCTGGCGATGCTGAGCCAGTAGTCGACGGCCCGGGCCAGGGTGATCGCACCGGCCTGCTCGCCGTAGCCCGTGGTGTCGTGCACCTCGAGCACACAGATGAGCCGGTTCTGCCGGCACAGGTCGATCACGTTCGCCACATCGGCGGCGTCGTTCCTCGTCCAACGGTCACCGCTGCTCAACACCACCCGTACGGTGTTCGCGCCGAGCGACTTGATACCGGCGAACGAGCCGGTCCGGTTGGCGTACCAGGTGTGCGCGTGGCTGACGCCACGCATGACGAACTCGGCACCGTTGGCTTCGTAGAGCCGGCCGCCGCTGACGTAGAACCCGGTGGCGGCGTACGCAGCCGGCATGACGGTCAGCGCGGAGACGATGAGAGCGAAGAGTGTCGCCAGGGCGACGGAGAGTCGTGCCTTCATGGTCACCTCAGGGAGTAGTCCCGAATCCGGGGATTGGTGTGTACGGGTCAGCGGCTGAGCCCGACAGCCACCGGATCGGCTCCCTGTTGGTACGCGGCCCAGGATATTCCCCTTGGTCGATTCCACACAACGGCCGAACCGACCGGTCGACCCGGTTCGCCACGCGGCCCGAGGTTTACCGACGCGGTGTGGGGTTACCCGGTCCTTCGGGGGAACCGAGAGGAGAGACGGGCGATGGTCACGGTGGGCTACAGCGTGTTGTGCGAGCAGGCCGGGCCGAAGGAGCTGGTCGACTACGCGGTACGAGCGGAGAGCGCCGGCTTCGATCTCGCCGTCGTCTCCGACCACTACTACCCCTGGCTGGAGTCACAGGGTCACTCGCCGTACGCCTGGTCGGTGCTCGGCGCGGTCGCGCACGTGACCTCCCGGATCGAGCTGATGTCGTTCGTGACCTGTCCGATCCGCCGCTACCACCCGAGTGTGGTCGCCCAGCGGGCGGCTACGGTCGGCCTGCTCTCCGACGGCCGGTTCACCCTCGGACTGGGCGCCGGGGAGAACCTCAACGAACACGTGGTCGGCGGCTGGCCGCATGTCGAGCAACGCCACGAGATGTTCGAGGAGGCGTTGCAGATCATCCGCCCGCTGCTCGACGGACAGCGGCTCACCTACTCCGGCAACCACTTCGACGTCCCCGACGCCTACCTGTGGGACCGGCCGGAGACCCCGGTGCCCATCGCCGTCGCCGTCTCCGGCACCGGCTCGTGCGAGCTGGCCGGGGCGTACGCCGACGCGGTCGTGGCGACCGAGCCGGAATCCCAGCTACTTGAACTGTTCGACCGGGCCGGCGGACGCGGCAAGCCCCGCTACGGTCAGGTGTCGATCTGCTACGGGCCGGACGAGGACGAGTGCCGCCGGATCGTGCACGACCAGTTCCGCTGGTTCGGGCTGGGCTGGAAGGTGAACGCCGAACTGCCCGGTCCGGAGTCGTTCGCCAGCGCCAGCCAGTTCGTACGGGTCGAGGACGTCGCCTCCAGCATCCCCTGCGGGCCGGACGTCGACGCGCATGTGGCCGCGTTCAAGAAGTTCGTCGACGCCGGATTCACCCACGTCGCGATAACCCAGGTCGGTGGCGACAGCCAGCCGGTGTTCCTCGACTGGGCCCGGGAGGAGCTGATCCCTCGACTCCGCGAACTGTGACACGACCGCACGCACTGCGACCTCCGCCGAGCGGAGTGTGACGGCAGCCGTCGGCGCGGGTCGCATTCGCGAAGAGCGGCCCGCGCCGACGTCGGTCTGCCGGGTCAGTCGGTCGAGTCGACCAGGGGCGAGATCTGGCCGGCGTGGGCGATGACGTGATCGATCATCCCGTACGCCTTCGCCTGCTCGGCCGTGAACCAACGGTCCCGGTCGGCGTCCCGGGTGATCTCCTCGACGGTGCGTCCGGTGTGCCGGGCCAGCAGTTCGTGCGAGGTGCGCTTGACGTACCGCATGTTCTCCACCTGGATGGCGATGTCGGCGGCGGTGCCACCGAACCCACCGGAGAGTTGGTGCATCATGATCTGCGCGTGGGGCAGCGCGTAGCGCTTGCCGGCTGTCCCCGTGCAGAGCAGGAACTGTCCCATCGATCCGGCCAGGCCGACGGCGATCGTGGCGACGTCGTTGGGCACGAACCGCATGGTGTCATAGATGGCCATGCCGGCACTGACCGATCCACCGGGCGAGTTAATATACAACTGAATGTCACGCTCACTGTCCGCTGCCGAGAGCAGCAGTAACTGCGCACAGATCACGTTGGCCGACGCATCGTCGACCTCTGTGCCGAGAAAGATGATCCGTTCCTGGAGCAGTCGTTCGAAGACCTGGTTTCCAAGGGATGGCTGAGCTTCAACCTGCATCCGAACTCCCGTTGACTCACTGGTGCCGCCTCCTGTCCGCGGTGGCGTTCGTGCCCCGCCCGGAGGACCGATTGCTAGATCTTCGCCGCCGTCACCGGCTGCTCCATCCGCTTTGCGCTGTCGGCGGATCCGCTCATAGCCGAATCAACAGCTGAGCAGGCCCAACACCGGCCAGATACGACAAAATCGGGCGGTGTGCGCAAGCGCCGGGCCGTGCCGGGAAGGACCACCGCCCGCCGAATCAGCACTGATTCCTCACAGAATTTTCGCAACTAGTGCCCTAAGGTCGGACAACGTGATCAAGTACGGCGGCACAGAGCCGTCACCGCCCCTCGCGGAGACCATCGTCGACCTCGACGCAATCGCCCACAACACCCGCCTGCTGGCTGCGCAGACCAATGCGACGATGCTGGCGGTAGTAAAGGCGAACGCATTCGGGCACGGAGTACAGGCGGTGACACGTACCGTGCTGGACGCCGGAGCGCAATGGCTCGGCGTCACCTCCCGCGCGGAGGCGCTGGAACTGCGCGACGTCGGAATCACGGCACCGATTCTGAGCTGGCTGCACGCCCCCGATGAGGACTTCGCACCGGTCATCACCGCCGACGTCGACCTGTCCGCCGCCTCCGTCGACCACCTGGTCGGCATCGCGGCCAGCGCGCGACGGATCGGTATCCCGGCCAACGTGCACCTCAAGGCCGACACCGGCCTGTCCCGGGGTGGCGCGACCGACCGGAACTGGCCGGAACTCGTGAGCCAGGCACGGTCACTGGAACAGGCGGGGTTGATCCGGGTACGCGGAGTGTGGTCCCACCTGGCCAACGCCGAGCAACCCGACCATCCGAGCGTGGCCGGGCAGATCCACGAATTCAAGCGGGCGCTGACCTTCGCCCGCGCCACCGGACTGTCCCCCGAGGTGACCCACCTGGCGAACTCGGCCGCCCTGATCGGCGTACCGGAGGCACACTTCGACCTGGTCCGGGCCGGTATCGCCCTGTACGGACCGGAGCCGATGACCGACCGGACCGTCGGCCTCCGAGCGACGATGACCCTGCGCAGCCGGGTCATCCTGACCAAGCGGGTACCGGCCGGTACCGGTGTCTCCTACGGCCACGACTACACCACGTCGCACGAGACGACCCTGGTGCTGGTGTCGATCGGATTCGCCGACGGCGTACCCAGGTGTGCCGGCAGCCGGGCCGAGGTCTGGATCCGTGGACGGCGGTGTCCGATCGCCGGTCGGATCGCCATGGACCAGTTCGTCGCCGACGTGGGCGATCTACCGGTCCGGACCGGGGACGAGGTACTGGTGTTCGGCACCGGCGAACGTGGTGAACCCACCGTGACCGAATGGGCCGGGTGGGCCGGCACGAACCCCCACGAAATTCTCACTGGAATCGGAGCCCGGGTATCGCGTCGGTACCTGCCGGTGCGCTCCGGACAAACCACCGAACGGGAGCGGGTCAATGCCTGAAGCCACCATCCGAGTCGCGGTGATCTGCGGCGGACGCAGCGGGGAACATGAGGTGTCCCGCAAGTCGGCGGCCAGCATCGTCGCCAACCTGGACAAGTCCCGCTACGAGCCGCAGCTGGTGCTGATCACCGAAGCCGGCGAGTGGGTGTTCGGCGACGACGAGCCGGTCAGCGTCTTCGACGCCATCGAACGGTTGCGGGACCTGGACGTCATCTTCCCCGCCCTGCACGGTCCGTACGGTGAGGACGGCACGTTGCAGGCGGTGCTGGAGATGACCGGGGTGCCGTACGTCGGCAACGGGGTGCTGTCCAGCGCGATCGGCATGGACAAGGAGATCACGAAGAAGCTGCTGGCGGCCGAGGGGCTACCGGTCTCCGCCTCCGTGGTACTGCGTCCCGAGGTCGACGAGCCGAAGGAAGCCGAGATCCGGCAACTCGGCCTGCCGGTCTTCGTCAAGCCGTCCCGGGCCGGTTCCAGCCTGGGTGTCTCCCGGGTGGACCGCTGGGAGGATCTGCCGGCGGCGATCGCCCGGGCCCGCGAGAGCGACCCGAAGGTGCTGATCGAGGAGGCGGTGCCCGGCCGCGAGATCGACCTGGCGGTGCTCGAGTACCCGGACGGCTGCCTCAGCGTCGGTCCGCCGCTGGAGATCCGGGTGGCCGAGGACCGGACCTTCTTCGACTACAACGCCAAGTACGGCGAGAACGGCGCCGTCTTCGACATCCCCGCCCGCCTGGACGGCCGCATCAACGCCGAACTGGCCGACCTCGCGCTCCGGGCCTTCCGGGCACTGGGCTGCGCCGGTCTGGCCCGGATCGACTTCTTCCTGCGCGACGGGAAGAGCCCGGTGGTAAACGAGATCAACACGTTCCCCGGATTCACCGCGCTGTCGCAGTATCCGCAGATCTGGGACACGGCGGGTCTCGGCTATCCGGCGCTGCTGGACGTCCTGATCGACACCGCGCTCGCCCGACGTGCCCGCCAACCGCAACCGCAAGCACCGGCGCACCCGCAGCAGCGGAGCCAGTCGGCCGACTCGGTCGGTCAGGCAGAGCGGGTCGGCTGACCGGTCAGCCAGAGGGTGCCGGTCAGCCAGAGGGTGCCGGTCAGCCAGAGGGTGCCGGTCAGCCAGAGGGTGCCGGTCAGCCTGAGGGTGCCGGTCAGCCTGAGGGTGCCGGTCAGCCTGAGGGTGCCGGTCAGCCTGAGGGTGCCGGTCGGGCAGACAGCGCCGGTCAGCTCATGTCGTCGGCCTGGCGGAACCGGACGAGTGCCTCCCAGGGGCGGTCCATCCGCCGCGCGCCCTGTGGCACGCACAGCCACAGGGCGCGCGGCAGGACCTTCACGCGCAGCGTACGACCCGGCGTGATCACATCGCCATCGAGTTCGCGCGGCTGGGCCCGGTTACTGGTCACCTCCACCCGCTGGCCCCGGAACACCTCCATCCGGGGCACCCGGGTCCGCCGGCACAGCACCGCCCAACCGAGCGACAGCCAGTGGCCGACGGTACGCGGGGTGAGCACCGCCACGTCGAGGAAGCCGTCGTCGGGCTCGGCCGCGGCCAGCAGCCGTACCCCGCCCTGGAGGCGTCCGACGTTGGCCACCAGCACCGTACGGGCGCGACGCCGCAACGGTGGCTGGTCGTCGATCCTGATCGTCACCCGCATCGGCCGGTCCCGCAGGTGACGCGCACCACCCATCAGGTACGCCAGCCATCCGATGCGCGCCTTCGTCGACTCGGAGGTGGACTTGAGCAGTTGGGCGTCGAAGCCCATGCCGGCCATCACGGTGAAGCACCGGCCCTCGATCGCGCCGACGTCCACCTGTCGACGGCCGGGGCCGATCGCCACCTCGATCGCGGCGGTCAGGTCGCCGGAGAGCCCGAGGTTCGAGGCCAGCAGGTTACCGGTACCGCACGGCAGGATCGCCAGCGCGACGTCGGTGCCGACCAGCTCGCTGACGCACGACATGATCGTGCCGTCGCCACCGCAGACCAGGACCACCTCGACACCGGCCTCGACCGCCTGGCGGGTCTGACCGCGGCCCGGATCCGCCACCGTCGTCTCCAACCAGATCGGCGGCGCCCAGCCGGCCGCCGCCAGCATCCGGTTGATCTTCCGGCGTAACCCGTCGGGGTCGTCCAGCTTCGCCGGGTTGACCACAACGGCGGAGCGGAGCCCACCCGCTCCGTGTGTATCGACCAGCCCGTCCACGGGCGCCAGTGTGCCGTAAGCCCGATGTGGCAGGACCGCCGGGAACCTCTCTGCCACCGATTGGGAACGGCGAGTAAGGATCCTCCTCACCGCAGCACGGCACGGAAGTTCTCGGCGCGCTGCCGGAGCCCGCCCAGGTCACCACCGCGCAACGCGTCCCCGAGCAACGCCGAACCCACCCCCACCGCCAGCGCGCCAGCGGCAAGGTAGTCACGCGCCGTGTCGACGTCCACCCCGCCGAACGGTACGAACGGCACCTCGGGGAACGGCTCCCGCAGGGTACGCAGATAGGCCGGCCCGCCGGGCGAGGCGGGAAACAGCTTCACCGCGGCGGCACCGGCCACGCTCGCCGTGATCACCTCGGTCGGGGTCAGCGCACCGACCAGCGCCGGGAGCCCCAACCGGACCGACTCGGCCAGGGCCGGGGCCAGGCCGGGCATGACGACGAAGGACGCCCCGGCCTGCTCGACCTGCACCACGTCCGCCTCGGTCAGCACCGTACCGGCCCCCAGGGGTGCCTCCGGTCCCAGTTCCGCCCGGGCCCGGACCAGCACCGCGACCGCGTCCTTGGAGGTCAGTGACACCTCGATCAGGGTGATCCCGGCTTCGGCGAGGACCAGGATGCTGTCCAGGGCCGCGTCCGGGTCGTCGGCCCGTACCACCGCCAGCAGCCGGTGCTCTCGCAACACCTCTCGCAGGTTCACCGCCCCATTCTCCCAGGCCGGGCCGGCACGGAGGACCACCATGGGGGAGGCTGCGACACCCGGCCGGGGTCCGGCGCACCTCCCCGGTATGCGTACGGTGTCCTGTTAGCCTGCGGGCCATGGGGCAGAGCCGGCACGTCTCCGACGACATCAGTGCGCACCGCGCACGCCCCGAGCAGCGTCTGTTCCGGCAGCCCGGCCCCGGCCAGAAGGAGACCGACGTCCTGCGGACCTTCGAACGCGGCGCGCACCGGTTGTCGGTGGCCGCCGGCACCCGGGTCGGCATGCGTTACCCGGCCAACTTCGACGTACTGCACGTCGATTCGACGCTGCCGCTCGTCGCGGTGGCCGACGGCATGGGCGGCGGGCAGGGCAGCGCGGTCGCCGGTTCGACGGCCATGGCCACCTTCGTCGACGCGGTACGGGCGGCCGGCGAGGACGCGGGCGCGCCCCAGCTACGGGACGCGGTCGCCCGGGCCCAGCACCGGGTCCACGCGGCCGGGGCCGAGTTGGGCGAGTTGACCGGCTGCACGCTGACCGCGCTGCTGGTGGACCCGTCGGGCACGGCCGGCTGGATCACCCAGATCGGCGACTCCCGGGCCTACCGGCTCCGTGGTGGCCTGCTCGAACTACTCACCGTCGACCACACCGCAGCCTGGCTCGGTGCCGTCTACAACTGGTATCCCGCCGACTCCCCCACGGCCGCCGCCGCGCGTTACCAGCTCACCCGGTACATGGGTCACCCCGACCTGCCCGAACCAGATCTGCTGAATGTGTCCCTGCGGCCCGGCGACGTGTACTGCCTCTGCACCGACGGTGTGTCGGAGCCGATCAGCTACGACCGACTTCGGCAGCTGCTCGACGGCGACCCCGCTGACGCCGTACGGATCGCGCTGGCCGACACCCTCGCCGCCGGTGGTCGGGACAACGCGACGATGACCGTGGTACGGGTCGAAAGCATCCGTTGACCGTCGGCCGTTGACCGTCGGGCGTCGGCGGGCAATGCGATCCCGCCACACGGAACCCGGACCCCGACTAGGCTCTGTCGGTAGAAAGCCACCCAAAGTTCGGATATGGCTACGACGCATCCGGGGGATCGGCGGGCGGGCAGACACGCGCTCGCCCGGAGGTGACAACGATGACCACTCCTGCCGCCGCGCCAGTGGTCGTCGGCGTCGACGACTCGCCGGTGAGCCGCAGCGCCGTACGACTGGCCGCTCGGGAGGCAGCCAGTCGCCGCCGTCCGCTGCGGGTCGTACACGTCTTCGACTGGGGGGCGGACCCGACCGCCCCGGCCGGGGAACTCCGCGACGCCGCTGAGCGGATGCTCGGGGAAGCGATGACCATCGCGGTGCAGACCGCGCCGGAGGTCGAGGTCTCCTGCGCCATCATCGAGGGGCAGCCCGTCACCGCGCTGCTACGGGAGTCCAACGCCGCCGCCCTGATCGTCATCGGCGACGGAAACCTGGCGACCCGGTCCGCCATCTCGGCGGATGCCACCGCGGTGCAGATCGCCGCCCGGGCCGGATGCGGCGCGCTGATCGCCCGCGAGGCGTCCCCGCCGGCCGGACCGATCCTGGTGGGATTCGACGATTCGGCCAGTTCGCGGGGTGCGCTCGACTTCGCCTTCGACTCGGCGCAACGGTACGGGCGGCAGGTCACCGTGGTCCAGGTGGTGGAGGCGGAGAAGGCAGCGGGTGACGCCGTACCGGGAGCCGCGATCACCGACGGGGCCGGTGACCAGTTGGCCAACGCCCTGGTCTCCTGGCAGCAGGCTCATCCGACGGTCAGCGTCGAGCAGCGGATCCGCACCGGGGATCCCGGAGACGTCCTCATCGAGGAGTCCCGCGCCGCCGAACTCGTCGCGGTGGGGGCGCGCGGCGAGCAGCCCTGGCGCGGTGCGCTCGGCGCGGTCAGCCAGTCGGTGCTGTACCACTCCCCCGCCCCCGTGATCATCGTCCGGCACGCCGACGACCTGTCCCCGCTCGACTGACCGATCCGGGACGGGAGGGACACGGGCGGATGGAGACTTGGTCGGGCCAGCGGGCCCCGTTGACCGGGAACGAGGTACGCCGGCTGGACGCCTACTGGCGAGCCGCGAACTACCTGACCGCCGGGCAGATCTACCTGCTCGACAATCCGTTGCTGCGCCGGGCGCTGGTGCCGTCGGACATCAAGCCCCGACTGCTCGGTCACTGGGGGACCGGTCCCGGGCTCAACCTGATCTACGTACACCTGAATCGGGCCATCGTCCGCCGGGACCTGGACATGATCTTCGTGACCGGGCCGGGACACGGCGGCCCGGCGATCGTGGCGAACACCTGGCTGGAAGGCACCTACAGCGAGTGCTACCCGGAGGTGAGCCGCGACGGAACCGGCATGGCCCGCCTGTTCCGGCAGTTCTCCTTCCCCGGTGGCATCCCCAGCCACGTCGCCGCAGAGATACCGGGATCGATCCACGAGGGCGGCGAACTGGGCTACTCGCTGATGCACGCCTACGGTGCCGCCTTCGACAACCCGGACCTGGTGGTCGCCTGCGTGATCGGCGACGGTGAGGCCGAGACCGGCCCGCTGGCCGGCAGCTGGCTGTCCAACGTCTTCCTCAATCCGGTCCGCGACGGCGCGGTACTGCCGATCCTGCACCTCAACGGCTACAAGATCGCCAACCCGACGGTGCTCGACCGGATCCCCCCGGAGGATCTGCTGGCGATGTTGCACGGCTTCGGCTACCAGCCGTACGTCGTCGACGGGGTCGACCGGGACCATCCGGCGACCGGTGACGACAGTTTCCGGGTGCACCAGGAGTTGGCCGGTGTCCTGGACCGGGCGCTCGACGACATCGCCGCCGCCCAGCGGCACGCCCGGGAATCCGGCCGGGCCGATCGGCCGAGGTGGCCGATGATCGTACTGCGCACCCCCAAGGGCTGGACCGGCCCGCAGCAGGTCAGCGGGCAGCAGGTCGAGGGCACGTTCCACGCCCATCAGGTCCCGCTGGCCGGCGTACGGGGCAACCCTGCGCACCTCGCCGAACTGGAACGTTGGCTGCGGGGGTACCGCCCGGAGGAACTGTTCGACGCGGACGGATCACCGGTGGCCGAACTGACCGCCCTGTCCCCCACCGGCGCGCGGCGGATGAGCGCCAATCCGACCACCAACGGCGGTCTGCTCCTACGTGACCTGGCCCTGCCCGACTTCCGTGAGTACGCCGTACCGGTGCCCGAACCGGGCGCGACCGTGGTCGGGGCGACCTGGACGCTCGGTGGCTGGATTCGTGACGTCATCACCGCCAACCCGGACCGGTTCCGGCTCTTCGCCCCGGACGAGGTGGCCTCCAACCGGCTCGACGCCGCGTTCGAGGTCACCGACCGGGCCTTCGTCGGTGCGCTGCGCCCCAACGACGACCATCTCTCCCCGACCGGCCGGGTGATGGAGGTGCTCTCCGAGCATCTGTGCCAGGGCTGGCTGGAAGGCTATCTGCTGACCGGCCGGCACGGGATCTTCACCAGCTACGAGGCGTTCATCCACATCGTCGACTCGATGTTCAACCAGCATGCCAAGTGGCTCAAGGTGAGCCGGCAGATCCCCTGGCGGCGGCCCATCGCCTCACTGAACTACCTGTTGTCCAGCCACGTCTGGCAACAGGACCACAACGGTTTCTCCCACCAGGATCCGGGCTTCATCGACCATGTGATGAACAAGAAGGCGGAGATCGTCCGGGTCTACCTGCCACCGGACGCCAACACGCTGCTGGTCACCATGGACCACTGCCTGCGCAGTCGGCACTACGTCAACGTCGTGGTCGCCGGCAAACACCCGTCCCCGTGCTGGTTGACCATGGACGAGGCGGTCCGGCACTGCCGGGACGGGCTGGGCACCTGGCACTGGGCAGGTTCACCCGGTCCCGACGAGCCGGACGTGGTGCTGGCCTGTGCGGGCGACGTACCGACCCTGGAGACGCTGGCCGCCGCCGACCTGCTGCGCCGGCATCTGCCGACGCTGCGGGTACGGGTGGTCAACGTGGTCGACCTCACCCGGTTGCAGCCGGACACCGAACATCCGCACGGTCTGCCCGACCCTGACTTCGACCGGGTCTTCACCTGCGACAAGCCGGTGATCTTCGCTTATCACGGCTACCCGTGGCTGATCCACCGGCTGACCTACCGGCGGAGCAACCACCAGAACCTGCATGTCCGCGGCTACCTGGAGGAGGGCACCACCACGACGCCCTTCGACATGCTGATGCTCAACAACCTCGACCGGTTCCACCTCGTGATCGACGTCATCGACCGGGTTCCCGGCCTCGCCGACCATGCGGGGCAGGAGCTACGCCAGGCGATGGTCGACGCCCGTCGGGCGTGTCGGGAGCACACCCGACGGTACGGGGAGGACTCGCCGCTGGTTACCGAATGGCGCTGGCTGGGTACGTCCCCGGACTGACGACCGCCGGTCCCGGATCTCCCCGGCGGGGAGGCACGGGACGGCACGGAACGCGAAGGAGGCCACAATGATCACCGGCCGTACGCCGTCAGGCACGCCCCACCCGATCCTGGTCGGCTACGACGGCTCCGACGGCTCCCGCGCCGCCGTGGCCTGGGCACTCGACGAGGGTGCCCGCAGTGGAGCGCCGGTGGTGCTGGCGTACGCCTTCGAGTGGATGACCACGGCCGGATGGATCGGACCCGGTATCGGGGTCGGGGTGTGGCCCGACGACGTGGCCCGCAAGGAGATCGAATCGCTGCTGCGGGAGACGGTCGCCGAGGCCGCCAGAACGCACCCCGGTGTGGACGTACGTGGTGAACTGCTGGACGGTCCACCCGCCCCGCTGCTCCAGGACCGGTCGGCGAAGGCGTCGGTGGTGGTGCTGGGCAGCCGGGGACACGGTGGCTTCGCCGGTCTCCTGGCCGGGTCGACCACCGTCTCGGTCTCCGCCCACGCACACTGCCCGGTGGTCGTCGTACGCGATCCCGAACCGGTCGGGTCGGCCCGCCCCGGGCCGGTCGTCGTCGGGGTGGACGGCTCGGAGGAGTCGCTCCTCGCGCTCGACTTCGCCCTCGACCGGGCGGACGGGTGGAAGGTGCCGGTACGCGTCATCCGGGTCTGGGCACCCCCGGCGGCCAAGTGGCACCCGCCGGAGGCGGATCTGGCCAGGATCACGGACAGTGAACTGGCGGCCGTACAGGAGATGCTGATCGCCTGGCGGGAGAAGTACCCGGGGGTCACCATCACCCCTGAGGTGATCATCGAGCAACCGACGTCCGCCCTGATCAAGGCGTCGGTCGACGCCCGGTTGATCGTCGTCGGCTCCCGGGGCCGGGGCGGCTTCCGGGGAATGCTGCTCGGCTCGGTCAGCCAGCAGTTGATGCAGCACAGCCAGTGCCCGGTCGCCGTGGTCCGGGAACTGCCGGCGCCCTGACGCACCGGCCCGTCGCGCAGTTGTTTCCAGAGTCGGCGGCGGCTGCCACCCGGCTTCGCCGGGCCGCTGCTACGCGGCCCGGTGGGTGGCGGTCCGTCCGGTACGGGTGATCATCACGGCCGCCCCGGCCAACGCGCCGAGGAATGCCAACTCCACCAGCTGCCCGATGTGGGAGTCGGTCCGGTTCAGACAGTTGACGGCCAGCCACCAAGCCGCGGCGACCGGAACACCGATCGCTGCGGCCAGTGGCACCGGCCCGCCCCTGCCCTGCCAGGCACGCCACAGCGCCAGGCCCACCGCCGCCCCTTCGACGGTGGCGATGCCCAGGACCCCGAACACCTCCTCGGGCTTCCCGCTCAGGTTGATCACGAACAGCACGAAGGTCCACATGAGAACGGTCAGCGCCGCGGTGGCGACACCGGCCCAGACCGGCGGCACCTGACGGCCGCGTACGACGAGTACGGCCAGCACCAGTCCGCCGGCAGCCAGGGTCAGTAGCGCCCCCAGCCAGGGCGCGTTCCACAGCGGTAGTGCGACCTGGACGTACTGGGGCGAGGAGCCGAACGGCAGCAGTTCCTCGTTCACGTCGTACAGCCTGATGCTCAGCTCCAGCGCGCCGCCGACCAGGCCGGCGAGTCCGGACGGTGGAGAGACCTCGGCGACCCAGCGTCCCGCCTGGGTGAACGCCGGTGCCTGTACCGTCTCCGACGTCCAGAACCCGAGGTACTGGTACTCCACCTCGACCCTGGTCACCTGGCTGTCCGTCTCGTCGCCCAGCGCGCCTTCGAGGACCATCGGCTGGCCGAGGTCGAGAACCAGGTCTTCGCTCAGTGGCGCACCGTTGAGCGTCATCGTGGCGTCCTCCGGTCGGCTCCCGCCGACACCGGTCGAGAACGGCACGTACGCCAGGATGGCGACGGCGACCACCGCGAACAGCGTGGCCAGTACCCGGACCGGCCCGGTGCGCCGGCCGGACACCACCACCGGTGCCGGCCGGGCCGGGGCATCCCCCGGGGAAAGTACGGCGGTAGCCACCGAAAGCGGAGCCGGCCCGGCCCCGGGCCGCATACTCGTCCCCGCGTCGGGCCGCACATTCGTCCCCGCGTCATGCCGCACATTCGTCCCGGCCCCGGGCCGCACATTCGACCCCGTGTCGGGTGGCGCGGGTGTCCCGGCCTGCCGGGCAGCGACGGCAGGAAAGACGGGGGCAACCTCCGGGGTCTGTGCGGCGGACACCACGGCACCTTCGGCGACGACGAGTTCGGGTTGCTCGATCGCGGTGGGCACGACGCCGAAGGCCCGTAACAGCAGTGTGCTGACCAGCGGAATCCGGCTGGCACCACCGACCAGCAGGATGCCGTGCAGGTCAGCCGGGGTCAGCCCGGCGGCACGTACGGCAGCCCGGGTGGCGTCCACGGTCCGGTCCAGCAGCGGCCGGGCGAGTTGTTCGAGCTGCTCCCGCCCCAACGGTGCGTCCTGGTCCAGCAACGGGACCGGGATCACGGCCTGGGCGGCGCGGGACAGCACCTCCTTCGCCGCACGGACGTCCTCCCACATCAGCCACCGCGCCCGCCGGTCGGTCGTGGTGGCCGGCTCGGTCAGCCGCCGCCACTGCTCCGGCTGCCGACCGGCGAAGACCGCGCCGAGGTGGGCGACGATCGCGGCGTCCACGTCCAGCCCACCCGTGTCGGGCAGTCCCCGGTCGGCCAGGACCCGATATCCGGTCGTCTCACGGCGCACCACGGCCACGTCGAACGTACCCGCCCCCAGGTCGTAGACGACCAGGCAGGCACCCACCGGTAGTGAACTGCCGAGCACCTCCACGAAGTAGCCGGCCGCCGCGACCGGCTCGGGAACCAGCCGGTGCGTGGGCAGGCCGGCCTGCACGGCGGCGGTGGACAGTAGCGCTCGGCGCTGCTGTCCCCAGGACGCGGGATGGGTGACGACCACGCTGTCCGGCTGGCCGCCGGCCGCGCGGGTGACCTCCTCACGGACCCGGGTGAGCACCGCGGTGACGAGGTCGACGACCGGCACCTCCCGATCACCGAGCAGCACCGTGCCGTCGTCGATACGCTGTTTGGGATTCGGCTCGCACCGCTGCGGGCTGACCCGGCCGCCGTGCCACGCCTCGCGGCCGGTCACCAGCCGGCCGCCGGGCTCGACGAAGACCGCCGATGGCAGCAGTGGCGTGCCGTCCAGCAACAAGGGTGTGGTCCGACCGTCACGACGCCGCAGAACGGCAACCGTATTGGACGTTCCAAAGTCGATTCCCACCGATATCCCCGTCACGTCGGGAGTCTAGTGGTGTGTCGACGCGGGCATTCCTGCCGTCGTCAGGCTCAGGGTGCGACACGACGGTCCGGGCGGCTTCCCGGCGCTGGACGTGCTGTCCTTCCCGGGACGGAGACCATTGTCCGGGTGGCGTGGACCGGCAAGTAACCTCGGACCAGCACCCGGTCGGGCACGATGGATCAGACGGAAGGGGCGCGAGAATGACCGACGAGACGCCGGAGACCAGCCGGTCGCTGACTGCCGCGCTGACCGAGGCCGCCACGGCGGCCGGCTACGCGCCCTCGGTGCACAACACCCAACCGTGGCGCTGGCGGGTCCAGCCGGACGGCCTGGAGCTGTACGCCGTACGCGACCGGCAACTGGCCGTCACCGATCCGGATGGACGGCTGCTGGCGGTGAGCTGCGGCACCGGGCTGCACCACGCCCGGGTGGCGCTGGCGGCACAGGGCTGGGCGGCCCGGGTCACCCGGTTGCCTGATCCGGCCGACCCGGACCTCCTGGCCAGGATCGTCGTCACCGGGCCGAGCGCGCCGACCTCCGACGCCGTCGAACTGGCGGCCTGCCTGCGGGAACGGCACACGGACCGCCGACCGGTCAGCACCGAGCCGGTGCCGACCAGGTCGCTGGACGCGATCAGGAAGGCGGTGGCGGACGAGGACCTGCAACTGCACATCCTCGGCGCCAACCAGGTCTACGAACTGGCCGCCGCAGCGTCCCGGGCCGCCGAGGTGGAGGCCAAGGACCCGGTGTTCCAACAGGAACTCCAGTACTGGACTACCCGGACCGGCCCGGCCGGCACCGGACTGCCGGCGGAGGTGCTGCCCGCACACGCGGCGGAGACCACGGTGCCGGGCCGGGACTTCGGCCGGGAGGGCACCCTGCCGGTCGGACCGGGCCACGACCGGGCCGCCGCCTACGGGCTGCTGTACGGCGACGAGGACGAGCCGAAGAACTGGCTACGGGCCGGTGAGGCGTTGTCTGCGGCCTGGCTGACCGCCACCCGACTCGGCGTGTCGGTGGTGCCGCTCAGCGCGGTGGTCGAGGTGGTCAGCACCCGGCACACGCTGCGCCGGTTACTGGCCGACCTCGGTTACCCGTACCTTGCGTTGCGGCTGGGGATCGCCGACCCGGCGCAGCCTGCGCCACCCCACACACCACGGATGCCGGTCACCCAGGTCGTGGACACGTCCGCCGTGCCCACCGCCGGCACTCAATAGCCCGCCCGGGACGGCGGCGCAGGCTTCAGGCCGCCGCACCCACCGTCCTCGACCTTCGTCGAGGGTGGTGGGTGGTGAACCGATTGATCATCCGGGCAGCAGCAGAGCGGTGCGGCCGTTCGGGTCGACGTGGTCCGGGCGCCGGGCGCAACAGGTTGCTGGAGCTGAAGAGGATGCGTTTGGTTGTTTCGACCATCGCCAGGTACACGGCCACCAGCACGACGACCACGATCAGGAACACCGACGGCAACCGGGTGAAGCCGAGTGTCCCGGCCAACGGGCTGTACGGCAGCAGGACCGCCACGGTGACGCCGGCCAGGGCGGCGAACAGCAGGGGTCGGCTCGGGCGGCTACGCCAGAACGGGCTGACCTGGGTACGGATCACGAAGATGACCAGTGTCTGGGTGGCCAGCGACTCGACGAACCAACCGGACCGGAACTCGGGAGGTCCGGCGTGCAGCAGCAACAGCAGGAGCGCGAAGGTGAGGAAGTCGAACATCGACGACAGCGGCCCGAAGATGAACATGAACCGCCGGATCTCCCGCAGGCTCCAGTGCGCCGGTCGGGCGAGTTGCTCCGGATCCACCCGGTCGCTGGGGATGGCCACCTGGGTCAGGTCGTAGATCAGGTTGTTGAGCAGGATCTGCGACGGCAACAACGGTAGGAAGGACAGGAAGGTCGACGCGCCCGCAGCACTGAACATGTTGCCGAAGTTGCTCGACGTTCCCATCAGGATGTACTTGATCGTGTTGGCGAAGGCCCGCCGTCCCTCGGTCACCCCCTGTGCCAGGACCCCGAGATCCTTCTCCAGCAACAGCACGTCGGCCGCGTCCTTGGCGACGTCGGTGGCGGTGTCGACGGAGATCCCCACGTCGGCGGTGTGCAGGGCCACGGCGTCGTTGACCCCGTCACCGAGGAATGCGACGTCGGCACCGACGCTGCGCTGGGCATGGACGATGCGCGCCTTGTCGTCCGGCCCCACCCGCCCGAAGATGGTGGTCGCGGCGACAGTTGCGGGCAGGTCACCGTCGGCGATCTCGCCCAGCTCCTTCCCGGTCAACACACCGGTGACCGTCAGGCCGAGGTCCCGGCAGACCCGCTCGGCCACGGCGGGGTGGTCACCGGTGATGACCTTGACGGCGACGCCGAGCCGGGCCAACTGCGCCAACGCGTTCCTGGCCTGGGCCTTGACTGCGTCATCGAAGATCAGCAGGCCGGCGAACGACAGGTCCCGCTCGTCCTGCGGGGTCGGATGCTCCAGGTCCGGTGCCGGTCGGGTGGCTACCGTGAGAACCCGGGCACCAGCGGCCACCTGGTCAGCCAACATCGCCTGTCCGTCCGGTGGCACGTCCGTGCAGAGCGTCATCACCTCCTCGGGTGCGCCCTTGACCACCAGTTGCCGCCCGTGTGGTGTATCGACCAGGACCGTGACCCGCCGTCGGTCGGAGTCGAAGGGCAACACCCCGATCCGTCGGTAGTCGCCGACCGGCTGGCTGGCCGCCGCCGGGGCCTGGCACAGCGCCACGTCCAGGGGGTTGCCCTGATCCTGGTCGTCCCGCTGTGCCGGGTCCCGGTCGCCGGCCACCAACCCGAGCAGGAGCAGTCGATCATCAGGTTGTCCGTCGCGGTTCAACGTGGTCCGCAGCCGGACCGTCCCTTCGGTCAGCGTGCCGGTCTTGTCGGTGAAGAGCACCTCGACGTTGCCCAGGTCCTCGACGCAGACCAACCGCTTCACGAGCACCCGCCGGGCGGCGAGTCGCCGGCTGCCGGTGGCCAGGGTGGTCGTGACCACCGCCGGTAGCAGTTGTGGCGTGATACCGACCGCGATGGCCAGGCTGAACAGCACCGCATCGATGATCGGCTTGTGGGTGAACAGGTTGACCACGAAGATCAACGCCGTCAGCACACCCGCTATCCGGGCCAGCATCAGCGAGAACCGTCGCAATCCGGTCTGGAACTCGGTCTCGGTCCGACGTCTGCTCAGGCCGGCGGCGACCCGACCGAACTCGGTGTCGGCGCCGGTGGCCACGACCACGCCCAGCCCGGCCCCGCCCCGGACCACGGTGCCCATGAGGCAACACGAGGTCAGGTCGGCGAGTGCCGCACCGGGGGCGACCGGTGCGGTCTGTTTGACGACCGTCACCGACTCCCCGGTCAACACCGACTCGTCGCAGACCAGCCGTTCCGCCTCGATCAACCGCACGTCGGCGGCGACCACACTGCCCAGCCCCAACCGCAGGAGATCACCGGGGACCACGTCGCGCTCGTTGACCCGCTGGACCGCGCCGTCCCGGACCACCTGCGCCGTGTGCTGGATCCGCTCGTGCAGCGAGGCCCCGGTCCGTTCGGCCCGGTACTCGTTGACGAATCCGAAACCGACGCTGATCGCCAGGATCACCCCGATCACCACAGCATCCGTTCGCTGCCCCACGACGAAGGACACTGCGGCGGCAGCCAGCAACAGCGCCAGCAGGGGCGAGCGCAGCTGCCGCGCCAGCACGGACAGCGCCGACAGCCGGTAGGTGGATACGACGTTGGGTCCGTGCTCGGTCAGCCTGCGGGCCGCCTCCCCGGCCGTCAGGCCGTCACGGTTGCCGCCCAGGCTTGTGAGCACCTCCTCGGGACCCGTCGCAGCAGCCTGGACGACGGGTGAGGCACCGGAACGCGGGGACGGCGTCCGAGCCGTGCCCGTCGAGGCCCGGTCTGGCTCACGCGATTCCGGCATCTGGGATGCCAGCCGGACTCTTCACCCTCTCATCATCGCCACGTTCGCCCGGCTGACATGCCGATTCCGGGATTACCCGGCACCCGTCCGCGCGGCCGACTCGGCGGGTCCCACCACCACGGCTCGCGGCCCGAGCGCCCGGCCGCCCTCCGGCACGTCGTCGAGGACGGTCGCGCCCGCACCGATCTTCGCGGCACGGCCGATCACGACCGGCCCCAGCACGACCGCACCAGCCCCCAGGGTCACTCCCGCGCCGATGACCGGTTCACCGGTGAAGTCCTTCCGGCCGACCGTGACGTTGTGGTACATGCTGACGTTCTCCCCGAGGCGGGCGCCCCGGTGCAGGACCAGTCCGTACGGATGGAACAGTTTGAGCCCCGGCCCACATTGCAGTTCCCGGGGCAGGTCGCTGTTGGTGCCGAGCCGGATCACCAGCAGATTGAGAATCTTGTACGGCACCGCGCACAGCCGCCGGGGCAGCGTACGTCGGGCGTGCGTCCACTGCCCGAGCCGGAAGACCGTCAGCACGAGCCTGGCCAGCGGATCCCGGTTACGCCGAAAGTCCTGCCGCAGCGTGTCGAACATGCGACGAAGCGTAGGTCGATACGAAGATCGAGAACGGCCCACGTCTCCGCCTGGCCGCGGTCAGATAGCCGACAGCAACCGGACGGTGACGACTTCGGTTCGTCGACTATCCGGGGGTGGTCTCGGCCACGACCCGGGCCGCCGGATCGGGGCAGGCCCGCCCCTGTTCCAGGGCGAGTTGGAGCGTCCGCTCGTCGGCCCGCTGCGCCGGCGACAGTGTGGCCAGCACCCGGCGGACCAGCAGGTCGGCCCCCTGGTAGTCGGCCCGCCCGACCAGCACCGCCAGGTAGCGCAGTGCCACGCCACGCTGCTGCGGGTCGAGCAACGCGGTCGGCAGGAACCCGGCCCGGTCCAGGTCGGAGACCCCCTTGGGTCGGCGCCAGCGTGACCCCGACCCATCGATCAGCGGGTCTACGCTGGAGCCATGACATGGACATGGGCAATTATCGGCGTCGCCGCCGCAATCGGCCTGGTCACGGGATACCTTCTCTGGCGTGACCGGTCCCGCCGGGCCGCCTCGGAGGACCATGCCGCAGTCCAGCAGGGGCAGGCCGCTGCGCATCGGCATGCCGCCAGCAGCGCGGCCGCCGCCAGGCCCGGCCCGAACCACCCGGAGAACAGTCACAACTACGGGTAGGCGCGGAGTCAGCCGGACGCCGCTGCTGATCCGCACAGCAGCACGTCCGCCACCAGGTCCGGGTCGTCGAAGGTCGGAAGGTGCCCGACACCGGGAAGCAGTACCAGCCGGGCCCCCGGGATCATCCGGGCGGCCCGTCGCCCCTGCCAGGGCAGCAGCAGCCGGTCACGCCATCCCCAGGCGATCGTGACCGGCACCGGGATGACCCGGTCGTACTCGAACCGGTCACGGGTGATCGCGACAAGGTCCGCGTCGAAGTTCGCGGACCCGGCGACGGCCCGCAGGATCGCCGCCGCGTCGTCGCCGGGTAACCGCCATGACCGCCCCATGGATTGGGCGTACAGCGCCGTGCGCCACAGTCCACTATCGAACACACGGTCCGCAGTCGGCGCAAGCGCACGCGCCACCCGCGCCGAGGCCCGGAGCGATGCCCGCAGATAGGCGGCCCCGAAGTCGTTGTAGAAGCCAGCCGGCGAGAAGACGGTGACCGTACGGGCCCGACCGCGTTTGGCAAGTTCGAGCGCCACCCAGCCACCCATCGAGTTCCCGGCGAGATGCGCGGTCTCGATGTTCAGACCGTCCAGGAAACGCGCGGTCGCGTCCGCAAGTGGACCCACGCCCGACGCGTCGCCCACTTCGGACCGGGGCGAGCCACCATAGCCCGGCAGATCGACCAGTACGACGTCGCGCCGCGCCGCCAACCGACGGAGCACCGGTGACCAGATCCGCCAGTTCCCGCCGATCCCGTGCACCAGCACCAACGGCTCACCGGCACCCTGGCGATGGTAATTGAGGATCTACCCTCTCCTTCCGGAAAGATAGCCTTATCCGAATTTCCAGGACATGGAGCTCTTCACGTAGCAATGCAACTGAATTGCACGCTCAACACTAATTGCCGCATGATACCAAGCCGGAACAAAGAACAGCTCAAGCGTCGATGCAATCGAGCCATTCGTACGCTCACCCCGACAGCAGCAGTCCATTGACATCGCCCGTACCGCCATGCTCGAATTTTTTCGCGAATTGTCGACACACGACCCAGCAGTCGAAATTCGCCTGCCGTGGCAACCAGAACACACATCGATCAATACCCACTGGTAACAATTCTCCCACCGAGAATAGCCGCCTCGGGCAACCTGCACGAAAAGCAGCCAGGGACAAGGAGGTACGGTGCGCCGCCGACCTTCACTCGTGACCATCGTCGGGGTACCGGCCTCCCTGCTGGGGCTGGTGGGAAACCTCGCCACCGGGGACATCGAACTGCCCCCGGCATGGAAGCCGTGGATCTGGCTGGCCGTCGGGACGCTACTGGTCGCCGTGACGATAATTGAGGCGCGCAAGGCCGGGGCGGGTGAGGGTCCGCGCACCCCGGGACGAGGGCTGGCCCTGACCGAGGCAGCCGAACAGTTGGCTGACGCGGTCGGGGTGCTGTGGCATCGTGAGGAAGACCAGCGACGAATACATGACCCCTTTCCGCTGGCGATCCGCTGGCAGGTTGCCGACGAGAAACTGATGGACCACTGGGCCAACATTCGCCGTGCGCCGCCCGGCACCGATCCCGGTCCCCTGCCACTGGCGAATCGTCTGGACCGGATCCTGACCGTATTCCACGGTATTGCCGCACGTCGTCTGGTCATCCTCGGTCCGGCCGGTTCCGGCAAGACCATCCTGACCCTGCGATTCGTACTCGACATGTTGGCCAGCCGCCAACCAACCGACCCCGTACCGGTGGTCTTCACGCTCGGCTCCTGGGATCCGACCAGCATGACGTTCGAGGCCTGGCTCACTCACCAACTCATCCGGGACCATCCCGGACTGGCCGCACCGGCCGCCGCGCCCGGACTGCCGGGCAACCGGGCCCCCAGCCTGGCCGCCGCGCTCGTGGCAGCGAACCGGATCCTGCCGGTCCTGGACGGATTCGACGAGATCGCCGATGGTCTGCACCACCGGGCCCTCACCGCGCTCAACGCGACCACCACACCGCTGCTGCTGACCAGTCGACCCGAGGAGTACGAGTCCGCGGTTGCCGCCAGCGGCGTGCTCCGGTCGGCCGCCGCGGTCACGCTCGACGAACTCACCGTCGCGGACCTGGCCGACTATCTGCCCCGGACCACCCGCAGGACGGTCGGCGACACCACGCACACCACAGCGTGGGATCCGGTCTTCCGCTGGCTGGCGGCACACCCCGGCGATCCACACGCCGCCACGCTCAGCTCGGCCCTGGCCACCCCGCTGATGGTCGCGCTGGCCCGCACGATCTACAGCGACACGCCTGGACACGACCCGGTCACCCTGCTCGACAGCGTCCGCTTCCCAACCCCGGAGTCGCTCCGGAAGCACCTGTTCGTCGCCTTCGTGCCAGCCGTCTACCAGCATCCGGGTGGTGCCCAGCGCTCCGCCGGTCACCGCTACCGGCACTGGGAACCCGACCAGGTCCAACGCTGGTTGGCCCACCTCGCCACCCACCTCGACCTGCTCGGCACCCGTGACCTTGCCTGGTGGCAGTTGGGCGGCACCATCGCCCGGCGGTCCCGGCTGCTGGCGTACGGGCTCCTCGGTGGGGCGATCTTCGCCATCATCGCCGGCATCGTCGCCGGTACCGCTTTCGCGCTCGCCTTCGGGCTGGTCGGCGGACTCGCCTTCGGCCTGGCCGTCGACGGCCCCGGACCGACCCCTACCGGAACGCCGGAACGCAGCCGGACCCGCAATGCGCTGCACGGCCTCGGCTACGGACTGGTCACCGCGACCGGCTTCGGAATCGCGGGCGGCATCATGATCAGCCGCACCTACGGTCTGGTCGCGGCACCAATATTCCTGGTCGTCTTCGGCCTGGCCTACGGTCTCGTGCTGGACGGCCCGGACCCGTCCCCGGCCCAGGTCCGGGTACGCAGCTCCGAACGCAACGTGCTCCGTGGCGTCCTGTTCGGGCTGGCCCACGGACTGGCGGTCGGTGTCCTCGGTGGCCTGACCCACGGACTGCTCCTCGGGCTGGCCGTCGGGCTCTCCGTCGGCCTGGCGGTGGGCCTCGCCCTCGGGCTCGCCGGTGAGCAGGCCGAGCCGTCACGGACCCAGCTCCGCCTGCGCGGACGACTACGGGAGGTGCTCCGTGGCCTCGTACTCTGGCTGGCGGTCGGGCTCGCCGTCGGCATCGTGGTGCGCTTCGTACTCGGTCTGCTGTTCGCGCTGGCCTTCGGCCGGGAGGCGGGGCTGTCGGCCGGTCTGCTCGTCGGGATCGCGGTCGGGCTGGCGATCGTGCTCGTCTTCGGCTTCGGCGAGTTCACCGCGCCGATCGACGTACGGACGATGGTCAACCCGATGCGACTGCTGGCCTCCGACCGACGCAACACGATCGTGCAGTTGCTGCTGTTCGGTCTGGTGTTCGCCCTCACCATCGGCTACCTGGGCGGGCTGACCGTCGGTCTGTTGGGCGGCCTCCTGGGCGGCATCCTCGGCGGCCTCCTCGGGAACGCGTGGGGTCGCTGGCTGATCCTCGCGCGGTTCTGGCTTCCCCTGACCGGGCGACTGCCCTGGCGTACGATCACCTTCCTCAATGACGCCTACCATCGCGGCGTGCTGCGCCAATCCGGCGCTGTCTACCAGTTCCGCCATGGACAGATCCAGCACCACCTCGCCGTCACCGGGAAACGGCTGTCCCCCCGTCAACCGGAACGGATCGCCGAAGCGGCGTACGACACTGTCAACTACCCCCGGTGACCCGGCCTGACCGGGCACCCGGTCAGGCGACGCGGACGGGCAGCAACTGGGTGGGTGCCTCGGACTGCCGGGGCGGGGCCGGTACCGGAACCGGTCGCCAGCCGACGCCAGCCAACTGATGCCTCAGTTGACGGACCTGCCCGGCCGCCACGGTCGCCTCGGCACGCAGACTGCCGGCCGCCAGGGTGGCCATCTCGGCGGCCCGCCAGGCGGCCTGCTCCCGCTCCGTCGCCCGCTGGTACCTGGCCCGCAGTCCGGCACGGGCCGCCCGATGCAGGACGACCTCCTGCTCGACCGGATGCCGCCGTGGGTCCCACCCGTGCCGGTGGGCCAACACGTCACCCAACTCCAGCACCGACAGTTCCCCACGCCAGTAGGCGGCCGTCGCCGCCCGGTGCAGGTACCGCTCGCGTGCGGCGTACTCCGCCGGGGTGTGGGGGGTGCGGGGCACCGGCATCGCCGCTGCCGCAGCCATCCTCGGGGTCAGGGCAGCCAACTTCTCGTACGCCTGCCAGGCTGCCTCGGCCTCGTTCTGCGCCGCCAGCCAGTCCTCCCGGCAGCGCCGAGCCCTGGCCTCGGCACGTTCGGCCGCCACCGCGACCTCCTCCGCGTAACGGTCGGCCTCCTGTGCCTGTACGGTCAGCCGCTGACGACGCAGCGCGGCGTCCCGGCGGCGCAGCCGACCGACGGAAAGGTTCCAGCTCGGCCGGGCGACCAGCCCGGCTATCGCCAGCACCGCCAGGAACATCAGGGCCAGCCAGATCAGCGCGGCCCTCGGCACGCCCAGCAGGAAGTTGTACATGGCAGTTTCCAACATCACGACCTCACAGGGGAACGATGTGACTGGGATCGGTCGTGCCGCATGTCCACGCTGGCCCGACCAGGTCCGGCGCGCCGACGGCCGGCTGCCATGGCCGGGGGCGCGCACGGTTCAGGGAATGGAGGGGGGAGCCTGAGGCCGGCCGGCGTTCACGCCCGGCCAGAGATCATTCGCGGGGTGGCGCGCGTTGCCCGATCGACCGGGTGAAGATCCCCTGGTCGGGCTCCCAGGTCGACGTCGTGGGGCGCTGACCTGCCGTATCCGCCGAAGCTACGGAAACTGCCGGGAAGCGGTCGCCTCCGTGCAGTTGATCGTCGGCGAGGTCCAGGTCGGAATGGTCCAGGGCCGCACCGGCATGCGAGACGAGCACGACGTCGACGACCTCGACGGCCGCCACCGCCGATGCCGGCGGCATCATGGACAGAGCCGAACTGCGGCCCGCCTCGGCTGCTCCACCGGAGACACCCAGCGCCAGCAGCAGTGTCGCCATCGCCAGGCCGGTCAGCACCTGCATCGACCGTCGCACCGCCGCCCACAGGGGGCGAGCGAGTGCGAGGGGAGCCATGGCATCCAACCTACCCCTTCCGCGACCGCTACGCATCGGCGGATGGACACCCATCACCGCTTGGTGATCGGTGATACCCGCGGACGCGCACGGCAGCGATGGCGACAACCTCCACCGTGACGTGATGGCTGCCGCCCAGCGGCGCACCCCGCGAAGGCAGGCTGTTCGCTGCCACACAGATGCCGGGCTGAGGCCCTCGGGAGCAATGCACTCGGCGTGGAGATCTACGTCGCCTCCTGACCTCGGAGGTACGCACCGGCAGGGAATGAGCGTGGTATCCGCTTGGTGACGGTTGGACCGCTGTCGACCTACCCGGGCACGGACCGACAGCAGGCTGAAGGCAACAGGCTGAAGGCGCTACCCGCCGGTCAGACACTCAAGGCCGATCCTGCGGAAAGCTCAAGCACAGGGCTACTCGGCTGCACCGCCGAGACCGCGTAGTTCGAGCCGGTCCTCGCGTACCCGGTCGGCCAGGTCGAGTTTGGTGTGGGTGGGCCGCCCGGCCTCGGCGTACTTGCGTTTGACCCGCTCCAGGTACTCCCGGGCGGTGCCGTACGCCACCCCCGCCCGCCGGGCCGCCGCAGCCAGGGTGGCCCCCGACGCGTACGCGGTGAGGATCACCCGCTCCTGCGGGGACAACTGCGGCCGGTTGGGCCGGGAGTCCCGACTCAGCACGAACGCCAACTCCGGACTGACCACCAACTCCCCCGCGACCACGTCCCGGATCGCCTGCACCAGAACCTCCAGGTCCTGATCCTTGGTGACGTATCCCGAGGCACCCGCCTCGATGGTCGCCAGCACCCCGTCGGCATCCGGGATGGTGGAGACCACCAGTACCTGCGCACCGGTGGCCAGCACCCGGGTCACGTTCTCCGCGGGCACGGAGTTGTCCCGCAGGTTGAGGTCGAGCAGCACCACCTGGGGCACCGCCTCCCGGTCGACCTCGGCGAGATAGCCGGCCACCGTGGTCGTGACCAGCACCAGCTCGACGTCGGCGATCGGTGCCAACCAGGAACGCAGCCCGCCCAACAGCATCCGGTCGTCGTCGATGGCACCGATCCGGATCACACTCATGCCGGCCACCTCATCTCCACCGTGGTTCCCTGCCCCGGCTCGCTGTCGATCAGCACCGTCCCGCCGCTCTCGGTGACCCGGGCAGTGATCGACTCACGTAGCCCGATTCCCTGCCGTACGGCGCCGACGTCGAATCCCGTACCCCGGTCGGCGACCGTGACCTGGAGACGCGTCGGCGCCTCACCGGCCACCGCGACCGGCGACGGGCCGGTGACGGTGACCCAGGCCGATCGGGTCCCACTGTGCCTGGCCACGTTGTTGAGCGCCTCCCGCACCGCGTCCGCCGCCGCCTCGGTCACCGTCGAAGGCAGGTCGTCCGGTACGTCCGCGATGTGGGTGTGCACCCGCAACCCCGTCGTTGCCGGCTCCCGGCCGATCGCGGCGAGTGCCCCGACGAGACGCATCCCGGCGGTGGACCCGGTGGTGGCGATCAGACCGCGTAGATAGTCCGCGTCGGCCGCCAGCCGCTGCCGTACCAGCGGATCCTCGGTGTCCAGGCTTCCCCGGGACAGCGCGCTCAACGTCGACAGCACCGTGTCGTGCAGGATCCGGTACTGCCGGGACCGTTCCGCCTCCCGGACCACGTCCGCCTGCACCCGGGTCCGTGCCTCGGCGAGTGCCTGCTCGGCGGTGGCCGACCTGACCGAGGCGTCCAGCAGGGTGCGGGCGACGACCGCGCCGACCACCGGCACTCCGACCAGCATGGCCAGGTTGCCCAGCACGCTGGAGAGGACGATCGGCCCGAGTGCCAGGGTGGCGTGGACGCCGCCGAGGTAGGCGACGCAGAGGACGAGCTGCCCGACCAGCGCCCGTGACAGGGGCCAGGCCAGCGCGATGCCGAGGGCCGCGCCGATCCCGACCGGGAGCGTCGGGTGGCTGAAACCCGTACCGGCGGCGGGGGTGGTCACCCAACCTCCGACCAGCAGCGCCAGCACCGCCACCCCCGCATCCAACCCGGCCAGCGTCGGGGTCAGGCCACGCCGGGCCCAGGCCAGGACGAGCACCACCACGACCACCACGGCCGGTACGGCGTACGTCGCCCAGGCCAACGCGACCGACCGCAGTCCAGCCGGGCCGCCCGTGGTGACCGCGATCGGCCAGGCGGCAAGTTGGACGATCCGGACCCCGGTCAGGATCGCCAGCAGCGTCACCGTCAGACGCTGCGGCGCATCCGTACCCCGGGTCAGCGGGGTCCTCCGGACGACCCGGCGGCCGGCCGACGGTACGGCGGTGACTGTGGCCATGGGGATCAGCATGCCGAACCCGGTGTCCGGGTCGCCTGTCGGGCACTCTGTCGACAGCAGTTCTTCCGACGTGCAGGACACTGCCGGTACCGGTCAGGATCCTGCCAGGACTCCACGTCGACCCCGGAGGGTTTCCCCATGAGATCGAGCTGCACCGCGTCCGGCCGGCCCCCTCGACGCGTCCTGGTGGTGTCCCTCGCCGCGACGGCGCTCCTGTCGATGGTGCCCGGCTGCGGAAACTCGACGGTTCCCGTGCCCGGGCCGGCAGCCACGAGCCCCGCCGCCTCGGGTTCCGACAGCGGGGCCGGCCCCTCCCCCGCCGGATCCTCCCCCGCCGGGTCCGGCCAACGGGTCGAGGTCGACGGCCGGACCGTCACCGGTGTCGCCCCGCGACTGACCTTCCCGGCCGGCAGCAAGGTCGATACGGCCTTCGGCGACGACACCTCCGCGACCGTGATCCTGGACCGGCCGGCACCGGATCGGGTGCTGGCCCACTACCGCACCGAGGCACCCGCGCAGGGGTACACCATGGTCACCGACACCGGATCGACACTGTACTTCCGGGGATACGGCTGGGTGGTGCAGGTGATAACCACGTCGTCCGATTCCACCGTCACCTTCGGGCTCGACGAGCCGGAGCAGGAGGTCACCGGTCAGCCGCCGGCCGCCGTGGCGATGACCGGCCGGGAGTTGGGCGTGACCAACCTGCCGTTCAACTTCCGGTTCCCGCCCGGTACGAAGTTGGCCAACGTCTCGGATCCGGTCGACGGTGCCTCGTTCACGCTCGTCGCACCCGACCCGCAGACGGTGCTGGCCTTCTACCGGCAGTACCTGCCGACCGGCTTCATCGACATCGTCAGCGACGAGACGGCCAACGGCGCGACGGTCGTCAGGTTCCAGAAGGACGAGGGCGAGTGGACCGGCACCATCACGGTCACCGCCGACCAGGTCCGGATCACCACCAGGAAGCACCGCTGAGGGGCCGGACACGGTGCTGCCCGCCGGTCGTCACGCGAGCGGACCGGCGGACAGCCCATGGCGTACGAAATCCCGACCACCAGGGTTGCCGACCTGGGTCAACAGGTGGGCGCCACCGGATCGTTGGTGCCGGTGTCGACGTAGGCGTCGCTGATGTAGCCGCCGCCCGGCATCCGGTTCCACAGGTTCGTCCGGTTGTCCCAGGGCCCGGTGACGTAGTCGCCGAGGGCGGTGCAGACGATCTCGACCACGTCACCGTCGTACGCCGAGCCGGTGATCGGGCTGTCCAGCCCCGGCCCGGAGCGGACGTTGACGTAGTCGAGGGTGCCGGTCTCCACCACACCGGTCGGATACGTGGTGCCGCCCGAGCCGTAGTTGACGATCGGGCAGCAGTAGTTACGGTAGACACGCTGCCCGTTGCGCTCCGCGTAGCCCTGGTAGGCGGCGCTGCCGGCGTACCAGGTCCAGCCGCCGATGGTCTTGCCGACCACGCTGACCGCCGTGTTGCCCTGCCACAGGGTCCAGTGCACGTGGTCACCGTTGGCCCGGCCGCCGCAGGGCAGTTGCACGTCGATCCGACCGAGGTACTCGCCGGTGGCGACCGCCGCCCCGTCGCCCTTCGTCGTCTGGCCGCTGATGTGGTAGTACCCCGTGCTGTACCCGTTGTCGTGCACCACCTTGATGTACGGCCAGCGCGCGTTCGTACAGAAGCGGTAGAGGTAGCCGCCCCGGGATGCGCGTACGTTGCCGTCACCGCCGTAGAAGTCGATCGAGTTGTACGGGTACGACTCACCGGAGTCACCGTGCACTCCCCAGTGCGCCCATCCCTGGCCGGACTGCCAGGGCAGGGCCAGGCCGGTGGCGGCACTGGTGACCGTGTCGGTGGAGGCCCTACTGGTGGGGTTGCTGGTGGCGTTGCCGGTCAGCCGGCTGAAGAGCTGCCGCTCGGCCGTACTGAGGACGGGAGCCTCCCGGGCGGCGTCGGCGAACTCCGGGGTGCCCTCCAGGGCCACCCGCCAGGCACCACCGACCCGTTTCGCCAGGAACAGCACGGCCACCGGGGCCGCCTCGACGTGTGACGGTACGCGGATCACGCCACCGCCGAAGACCCAGTTCCGCCCGGCGGCGTACCGCTTGGGTTCCACCATCGTCTCCACCGGGACGGACGCCCGCTGGCCGTAGGCGGCGCTGGCCCGCGCACCGTGCTGGACGACCAGGCTGGTGGCTACCGCCTGCCGCAGTTGGCCGTCGTCCGGTGCCGGGCCGGCGACGGCCGCACCACCCGGCGTGAGCGCGGCCACCACCGCCACGGTCAGCCAGGCTGCGGCCCAGCGCGCTGCCGGACGTCGTGATCTTCGTGCCAGGGGGAACCGGTCCATGGCGTACTCCTCGTTCGGGGGTGGAGGAAGGACGGACGCATAGACGATGCAAGCGCCGGACCGGTGGCACAACGGCCGACGAACGGCCGACCGTCACTCGGTGAACGACGTCCCGGGGCGGTGAACGGTGCCCCCGACGACGACCGATGGCGGTGGCGGCGGGTATTGCCCTTCTGTTCACTGATCGGCAATCATTTGTGAACATTCACGGGAGACAAACTGCCATGGATCGTGAACTGGCCACGGTGCTGCGGACCGGCCCCTTCCACGCCGCACTACGGGCCGCGATCCAGGCGCGGGGGCTCGCCCTGCACCGCCTCCAGCACCGGCTCGACCAACTCGGCTTCCACGTGAGCCTGGGCACGCTCAGCTACTGGCAGTCCGGGCAGCGACGGCCGGAGCGCCGCGAGTCGCTGTATGCGATCGTCGCGCTCGAGCAGATCCTCGGCGTACCGCCGAACTCGCTGACCGTCCTGCTCGGACCACCGAGACCGCGTGGTCCCGTCGCCGGGCTCCCACAGGGCGCTCGACGCTATGCCGATGTCATGAAGGAGGCCGACGCGCTCCATACGCTGTTGGCCGACCTCGACGCGCCGGACGGCCGACTCCACCTGGTCAGCAGCTACGACGCGATCACGGTGGGGCCGGGTCGGGACGGGACCGGGCACGAACACCTCCAGGTGCTGGCCGCCCATGCCGACACCGACCGGCACGTCGCGATCTACTGGGGCGACCCCGGCTGTGACGTCGACACCATCGCCGTCACCGCCCTGGACAACTGCCGCGTCGGCCGGGTACGTCGCGACCCGTTCGCCGGGCTGGTGGTCGCCGAACTGCTCTTCGACCGGGTCGTCCGGACCGGCGACACGCAGATCCTGCGCTACCACGTCACGGATGGCAGCGGCGTGCCCTGCCACGAATACAGCCGGGCGTTCCGCTTCCCCACCCACCAGGTGGCGATCCGGATCCGGTTCGACCCGAGCGCACTGCCCGTCCGCTGCTGGCGGTTCGCCAGACGGAACGACAACGCCGCCGACCACGAGTGCGAGGAGGTGAACCTCGGTCCGTACCACAGCCCCCACCTGGTACGCACCGGTGTCGCCCCCGGGGTCTTCGGCCTCCGCTGGGACTGGGAATAGTCCAAGCCAGCCAGCCCGGCCAGCGGTCAGCTGGGTAGGCGCATCACCCGCAGGAAGGGCAGCAGCAGCCAGGGCCGACGTCCCCGGATCACCACCTTCCGGGTCAGCACGGCCCGCAGCCGGCTGACCCTGCCGAACAGCATCAGGTTGAGCACCACCGGGTCGAAAAGGAGTCGTACGTCGGGGTCGTCGCCGGGTTCCTCGACCGACACCAGACCGTCCCGCAACACGAGCGTCACCGGGGTGGTGTGGTCGGAGCGGAACTCGACTGCGATCCGGCGGCTGCTCGGGGGTTCGTCCGTGTCCAGCAACCGTCCGTAGCTGTGCTGGGTCATCTTGACGAGGAACACCTCCCAGAACAGCGCGCTGTCCGCCGCCGGAATCGACCAGTCCGCCCCGGTGGCGGTGGCGATGTCGTACCCGTGGATCAGCAGTTCGTTGGTCAGGTGGGCGAACACCCCGGCGATCGGCACCCGCGAGTCACCGAGCCAGGGCACCGGCACGGACGGGTCGAGGTCGGCGCTGGTGGCCAGGATGTCAGCGATCTCCGTACGGATCTGCTCAGCCAGCCGGCCGGGGTCGCGCTCGGTCAGGTGGCGCAGGACCAGGTCGTTGACGTCGGCAATGGTGTCCACAGTGGCCTGCCGAAGCTGCTCGGCCAGGTCGGGCACCGGAAGCGTGGACTCCTCGAACCGCACGATCGCGGTGTAGAGCCGGGTGATCGAGGCGATGTGCGCAGCGGTGTCGGCCACCGACCAGTGGGCGGTCACCCTCCTCGTCGGATCCGGCACGGCACAGATCAGCTCGGCGAATCCCTCCCCCGCACGGTTCAGCGCGGCGCGTACGGCTTGCCACTGGGTGGGGGTCACGACTGCGGTCATGCTCTCCTCCCCGGGGTGAGGGATGCGGAAGGCAACGTCACGCTAACACCGGGTCGGGTCCTCGCGGTTCCGCTCGGCTGCGCTCCCCGGTGCTCGCCTCGATCGACTCATCCGTATGCTGACGGCCTGATCTTGGAGGGCACATGCGGCGCTTGACGGCTGTCTCGACGACGACTTTCCTGGTTACGGCCGCTCTGCTGGCCGGCTGTCAGCAGGAGTCACCCAGGGCGGAGGCGTCGTTCGCCCCGACTGCCGGCGTCTGCCACCGCACGATGCCGCAGAAGGCCGAGCCCTACGAGCCGATGGACTGCTTCGGTCCCCATGAGACGGAGACCGTGCATGTCGGGACCTTCGAAGGAAAGGACGCGACCCTCGGCAGCACGCCGGCCAACGGAAGCCCGGCGCAGCTGAGGGCCTACCAGGCGTGTGATTCTGCGGTACGCGCGTTCGTCGGCGGCGACTGGCGGGAAGCACGGCTGATCATGCGGCTTCTGATGCCGTCGAAGGACGGCTGGGCAGCGGGCCAACGGTGGTTTCGTTGCGACCTGACCGAGATGCTGGCAATCGACTTTCCGGATCCGAACGGCCGTACCGGCACCCTGAAGGGCGCCCTGGGCCGCTCGACACCGTTGCGCCTCACCTGTTTCAACCCGGAGTCGAAGCTCGGCCAGATACAGGAGATGGTCCCGGCGAGTTGCACCGCGCCGCACACCAGCGAGTTCGGCGGCGTCTGGACGGCTCCGGATGGCCGGTACGGGGACCTCGCCGGGGATGCCATGGACAGGGGCTGCGCGGACGTGCTCGCCCGCTTTGCGAACGTGCCGAACGACGGCGATCTGGAATACCGGTTCGGCACGATCACCTATGGTCCCGATGAGCAGCAGTGGGAAGCGGGCGAGCGGGGCGTCCGGTGTTTCCTCTGGCTCGAGGACCGCAAGGTGAGCCGTTCACTGAAGTCGGCCGGTGTGAACGACCTTCCGGTGGTCGAATCCTGACGGTTGACGATCAGGCGACTCGAAGGCCCGGGAGCTCTGCCCCTGGGCCTTCCTCGTTACCTGGACGCGGAGCACGGGATCGAGAACCGTCACTTATCGCAGCTCGACCACCACGGTATGAATCGATGGTGAACTTTTCTTTACACGCTATGTGATGTGTGCCATGGTACATGGCACTGGCGATCGGAGCCCGTCAATCGACTGCCCGACCCGCGCCCCACCCCCACTTCCAGGAGCGCCGATGTCACATCGCAGCATGTCCAGTTCAGGCCACCCGCAACCTCGTCACGGCAGCACCGACCTGTCCGGACACCACACCAACGACCTGTCCGGAGGCGACAGATGAAGACCAGACTCACCAGCCGGCTGGCCAGACTCTCGGTCGTCGCGCTCACCGCGGCGCTGGGCCTCACCCTGACCGCTCAACCAGGTACGGCGGCACCGCCGGATCCGGCACGGCCATCCGCAGGAACGGATGCGGCCCGACCCGCCGGGGCACCCCCGACGGGCACCGAGGACACCGCCCGCCACACGCAGCAGAAGCCGCTGGCCGTGCCGGACCGGGCACCGACCTCGTCGAGCAGGGAGCAGCTCCGCCGCGACTACGACGATCCAGCCACCCCCGCCCAGCGGGCTGCCCGCCCGTCGGCCACCGGGCGGACCACGGCAGCCGCCGCCTGCAACGTCAGCGACTTCACCAGCCGTACGGGTAACGCCCTCGTGCAGCAGATCAAGGCGTCCACCACCGACTGCGTCAACACCCTGTTCAGCCTGACCGGCACCGACGCGTACAACGCCTTCCGTGAGGCGCAGATGGCCAGCGTCGCGTACGGACTACGGGACAACGCCGGCAGCTACCCCGGCAACAACAGCACCGGCACCGCCCAACTCGTGCTCTACCTGCGTGCCGGGTACTACGTGCACTGGTACTACCCCGACACGGTCGGCTCGTACGGGACCACCCTGCAGACCGCCATCCGGTCCGGGCTGGACACCTTCTTCGCCAACAGCCGCTCCAACGACGTCACCGATGCCAACGGGGAGACCCTGGCCGAGGCGGTCACCCTCATCGACAGCGCCGAGGAGAACGCCCGCTACCTGTACGTGGTCAAGCGGCTCCTGACCGGCTACAACAGCTCGTACAACAGTTCCTGGTGGATGCTCAGCGCGGTCAACAACGTCTACATCGTGTTGTTCCGTGGTCACCAGGTGCCGGCGTTCGTCACGCTCGTCAGGTCCGACCCGAGCGTCACCGACACGCTGTACAACTTCGCCTCCGCCAACCGGTCGCTGCTCGGCACCGACCAGAGCTACCTGGTCTCCAACGCGGGCCGGGAACTGGGCCGGTTCCTCCAGCACACCGAACTGCGTACGAAGGTTCGTCCCCTCGCCCGGGGGCTGCTCAACCTGAGCTCGATCACCGGACCGACCGCCCCGCTGTGGGTGGGCGTGGCCGAGATGACCGACTACTACGACCAGGCCAACTGCGCCTACTACGACACCTGCAACCTCCAGGAGCGGCTGGCCGCCGTGGTCCTGCCGATCACCTACACCTGTAGCGCCAGCATCCGGATCCGGGCGCAGCAGATGACCTCGGCGGAGCTGAGCTGGGCCTGCGACAGCATGCGCAACCAGGACGCGTACTTCCATTCACTGGTGGCCGACAACGGCCCGGTCGCCAACGACAACAACACCACGCTCGAGGTCGTGGTCTTCGACTCCAGCACCGACTACGGGACGTACGGCGGGCCGATGTTCGGCATCGACACCAACAACGGCGGCATGTACCTCGAAGGCAACCCGGCGGCGGTCGGCAACCAGCCCCGGTTCATCGCCTACGAGGCGGAGTGGCTGCGCCCGACGTTCGAGATCTGGAACCTGAACCACGAGTACACCCACTACCTCGACGGCCGTTTCGACATGTACGGGGACTTCACCGCCAACATCTCCACGCCCACCATCTGGTGGATCGAGGGCTTCGCCGAATACGTGTCCTACTCGTACCGCAACCTCACCTACACCGCGGCGATCACCGAGGCGGGCAGGCACACCTACTCGCTGCGTACGTTGTTCGACACGACGTACAGCCACGACAGCACCCGGATCTACCGGTGGGGCTACCTGGCGGTGCGCTACATGATGCAGTCGCATCGCGGCGACATGACCACGCTGCTCGGGTACTACCGGTCCGGCAACTGGACGGCCGCCCGGACGTTCCTGACCAGCACCATCGGGACCCGCTACGACAGTGACTGGGACGCCTGGCTCACCGCCTGCTCGGCCGGCAACTGCGGTGGCGGCACCAACCCGCCCACCAACCAGGCACCGGTGGCCGGCTTCAGCTTCACGACCAGCAACCTGACGGCCTCGTTCGCCGACCAGTCCACCGACAGCGACGGCAGCGTCGTCGCGCGGTCCTGGAACTTCGGCGACGGAACCAGTTCGACGGCCACGAACCCCACGAAGACGTACGCCAGCGCCGGGACGTACACGGTGACCCTGACCGTCACCGACGACAAGGGTGCCACCGGTACGACCGCAAGGAGCGTCACCGTCGGCGGCAGCGTACCGATCGCCGAGTGCACCGGCAGCGACGTACGGACGCTGGACCGCAACTGCCAGCGCAGCGGACTTGCCGCGACCAACGGCAACTACTACTACCTGTACATCTACCTCCCGGCCGGCGTCACCTCGCTGAAGATCACCGCCTCCGGCGGAACCGGTGAGGCCGACCTCTACTACAACCGCAGCAACTGGGCCACCACCTCGGCCTATGACAACCGGTCGGTCAACACCGGCAACGGCGAGACGCTGACCATCACCAACCCGCCCGCCGGTTACAACTTCATCAGCCTGTACGCCCGGGGGCAGAACTTCAGCGGCGTGACGGTGAAGACCGAGTACTGACGGCACGGACAGGTCCGGGGCCGGGCGGACGTCGGGGTCGACCCGACGTCCGCCCGGCTCGGGCAGAGCCGGGAAACAAGCCGTACGGCCCGACCGGCGTACGGCAGGATCGGTGCCATGTCACCACGGTCCCTGCCGCCGCCACCGGCGGGTTATCCGCCCCGCCCGACCCGGGCCGAGTTGGCAGCCGCTTCTGGCCCGCCCTGTATCGGCGCGGGTTCACGCTGCGCCTGGTCGAGCAGGGCGAGCTGCTGGATCTTTGGCTGGGCATCACCAACCTGGCGCCCCGGGGCGACCGTCCGAGCCGAGGAGCTGACCCGCACGGAACTACTGGCCGGGGCACGGTGGCGAGTCTCGGTACGGCGTTCGCCGAGTTGCGGGCCGTCGCGCTCGGCTGAGTCACGGGTCGAGAAGCCGGTTGAGGTGTGGGTCGAGGAACGTGGTCGCAGCGGGGCGGGCCGGTAGTGGTTCCGATAGGGTGAGCGCGGGGTAATCAACTGTCGGCGTGTCGGTTGTCTCTAGTGTTCGTAGGTGGCTGGAGTGACGGTGTGAATTTGAAGGAATGGGCAGCCGTAACCGGTGTCTCGTACGTAACCGTGCGGCGGCGTTACGAGTCCGGGACGCTGCCCGTTCCCAGGTACCAGCTGGCCCGGCTCATCATGGTGGGCGACCGGTTCGCTCGTTTCGGTGCCGAGTGTGTCAAGGCTGCGCTGACCGCGCAGGGCCGCCGCCTGCTGGTGGACGACGTGACCGAGATCCTGACATCGCTGTGTGCCCGCTTGTACGGGTGTCGTGCCGCCGTGAACTGTGCCCGCCGCGCGGTTGAGGCTGCCACAGAGGGCCCGGTGTGAAGACGATCCAGGCGTACCGGTTCGCCCTCGACCTCACCCCGGGTCAGGAGCGTGACGTGCTCGCGCACGCCGGCGCGGCCCGGGTGGCGCACAATTGGGCACTGGCCTGGGTCAAGGCGGTCATGGATCAGCGGGCGGCTGAACGCACCTACGGTGTGCCGGACGACCGGCTCACCCCGGCAGCGTCGTGGTCGCTGCCCGCGCTACGTAAGGCGTGGAACGCCGCCAAGCCGGTGGTCGCGCCGTGGTGGGCGCAGTGTTCCAAGGAGGCGTTCAACACCGGCCTGGACGCGCTGGCCCGCGCGCTGAAGAACTGGTCGGACTCACGGTCGGGCAAACGGGCCGGGCGGCGGGTCGGCTTCCCTCGGTTCAAGTCCCGCCGCCGCACCATCCCGTCGGTGCGGTTCACGACCGGTGCCATCCGGGTCGAGCCCGACCGGATGCACGTCGTGTTGCCTCGGCTGGGCCGGTTGAAGCTGCACGAGTCGGCCCGCAAGCTCGCCCGCCGCCTCGACAACGACACCGCGAGGATCTTGTCCGCGACTGTGCGGCGCGACGGCGGGCGCTGGCACGTCGCGTTCTGCGTCGAGGTCGAGCGCGCTGAGCGTACACCGGCCCGAACAGACTCGGTGGTCGGTGTGGACGTCGGCATCAAGTACCTTGCGGTGCTGTCGACCGGTGAACTGGTGGACAACCCGCGCCACCTGGTCGCTGCCCAGCAACGGATGCGTCAGCTCGGCCGTGCCCTGTCGCGGAAGTCCGGCCCGGACCGCCGCACCGGTCGCCGCCCCTCCAACCGTTGGCAGCGTGCCGCGAACCGGCTCGGCCGCATGCACGCCCGGGTAGCGAACCTGCGCCGCGACGGGCTGCACAAGCTCACCACCCGGCTGGCCCGCGAGCACGGCACGATCGTGGTCGAAGACCTCAACGTCACCGGCATGCTCGCCAACCGACGCCTGGCCCGGCACATCGCCGACGCCGGGCTCGCGGAGATCCGCCGCCAACTGGCGTACAAAACCTCCTGGAACGGCGGCCGGCTCGTGGTGGCCGACCGCTGGTACCCGTCCTCCAAGACCTGCTCGGGATGCGGCACGGTGAAAGCCAAGCTGGCCCTGTCCGAGCGTGAATATCACTGCGAGGCGTGCGGCCTGGACATCGACCGCGACCGCAACGCCGCCGCGAACCTGGCCGCCCTGGCGGCCGAGTACGACACCGCCGGGAGTGGCCCGGTGGCAGCACGTGGAGCCATCCGGAAGACCCAGCTTGCTGGGCGGGAGGCCTCGAAGCGTGAACCCGGCACGGCATCTGCCGGTCGGACCGGGACCGTCCCACTGCAAGGCGGGACTGCTGATCGTGTGCTCGCCAAAGCGCACGAAAAGGTAACGGTGGTGTGGTCGTGACGGCCGAATGGCGAGCAGGTGCTGCCATGGGCACCACCGGGGAGAACCTGGGGTTGGCGACACTTCAGGGCCGGCAGAGTCTCCGGGAAGAGGTGGCCCAGGCGTTACGGGCGGCGATCGTCGCCGGGCAGCTGCGCCCCGGGACCATCTACTCCGCCCCCACCCTGGCCAGCCAGTTCGGGGTCTCCCCGACACCGGTCCGGGAGGCGATTCTCGACCTGGCCAAGGAGGGTCTGGTCACCATCGCCAAGAACAAGGGGTTCCGGATCAGCTCGCTGTCCGACCGCGACCTGGACGAGATCACCGAGATCCGGGAACTGCTGGAGATCCCGGTGGTCGCCAAGCAGGTCGGAAAGCTCTCCGCCGAGCAGCTCAAGCAACTGCGTTCGCTGGCGAACACGATCGTGGCCGCCGCCAGCCGGGGTGACATCGTCACCTACATCGAGGCGGACACCGCCTTCCACCTCAGCCTGCTCGGCTCGGCCGGTAACGCACGACTGGTCGACACGGTCGCCGACCTGCGCAACCGGACCAGGTTGTACGGCCTGGACGCCCTGGTCAAGAGTGGTCAACTGGTCGCTTCCGCCGAGGAGCACGTGCAGTTGGTCGAGCTGCTGACGGCCGGTGAGCGCAGGGCGGTCACCGACCTGATGCGCCGCCACCTGCGCCACGTACGGGGCATCTGGGCGGACCGGCCCGAGGCGTAGTCGCCCCCGGGCACACTTTTCGTCATCCTGTCGAGCTGGGCGCACTGACGGGGCAGGCTGCCCTGCCTCGGACACGGTTGACCAAGACGTAGGCGCGGCACGGTCCGGCCCCCTCGATCGAGCGCTGCCAGGAATGCCGCGCCAGATCCCCGATCGTCGCCGAGGCCGTTGGTGAGACGCCTGTGGCGGACAGCCGGAGGCGTGAACGGGGCAGCTCGACAGGCTGGCGGCGGCTCGACAGGTTCACGTCGGATCGACGAGGCTCCTACCAGCGAGGTCATCCAGATGCATTGATCGATGAAACGAACCCATGCTACTGTGCTATGTAATATTTTACTGGAGGTCGAGTGGAAACCATCCCCTGGCGCGGCGTCCTGGTCGCGACCACGCTGCCGCTACACCCATCCGATCTCGGCGTCGACCTCGACGCCTACTCCGACCATGTCCGTTGGTTGGCGGACAGCGGCTGTGACGGCGTGGTCCCGAACGGCTCGCTCGGCGAATACCAGGTGCTGACCGCCGCCGAACGGACAGCCGTGGTGCGTGCGGCGGTCGACGCGGCACCCGATGGTTTCGCCGTCATCCCCGGGGTGGCGGCGTACGGCACCGACGAGGCACAACGCTGGACCGAACAGGCCGCCGAAGCCGGTTGTCCGGCCGTCATGCTGCTACCGCCCACGGTCTACCGTGCCGACGAGGCCGCCGTGCTGGCCCACTACCGGGCGGTCGCCAAGGTCGGTCTGCCGATCGTGGCGTACAACAACCCCATCGACACCCGGGTGGACCTCACCCCGCCCCTGTTGCAGCAACTGTACGACGAGGGGCTCATCGTCGCGGTCAAGGAGTTCAGCGGCGACCCGCGCCGGGCGTACGAGATCAACGAACTGGCTCCCGGGCTCGACCTGCTGGCCGGGGCCGACGACGTCACCCTCGAACTGGTCGTCGCCGGCGCGGTCGGCTGGATCGGCGGCTTCCCCAACGCCATCCCCACCCAGTGCGTCCAGCTCTACCGGGCCGCGCTGGCCGGTGACCTGGCCACCGCCCTGCCGCTCTACCGGTTGCTGCATCCGTTGCTGCGCTGGGACTCCCGCACCGAGTTCGTCCAGGCGATCAAGCTGTCCATGGACGTCGCCGGACGACCCGGTGGTCCCTGCCGGCCACCCCGGCAGCCGCTGACACCACCCGTGGCCACCGCGATCCGGGAAGCCACCCTCCGGGCCCTCGCGGTGGCTGACCAGCCGCTTCCACTGGAGGACGAGTGATGCGTACGAACCGGGTCATCCACGTCGTCGACTCGCACACCGAGGGGATGCCGACCCGCGTCGTGACCGGCGGCATCGGCACCATCCCCGGTGCCACCATGGCCGAACGTCGTCAGCACTTCGCCACCCACTCGGACCACCTGCGTGGCCTGCTGATGTTCGAGCCGCGCGGACACTCCGCAATGTCCGGGGCCATCCTGCAACCGCCCACCCGACCCGACGCCGACTACGGTGTGCTGTTCATCGAGGTCTCCGGCTACCTGCCAATGTGCGGCCACGGCACCATCGGGGTGGCCACCGTCCTGGTCGAGACCGGCATGGTCGAGGTCACCGAGCCGGTCACCACCGTACGACTGGACACCCCGGCCGGGCTGGTGGTGGCGTCGGTGGCCGTGGAGAACGGCGCGGCCCGGTCCGTCACCCTGCACAACGTGCCGTCCTTCTCCGTCGCACTCGACGCCCAGGTCGAGGTCCCCGGGCTCGGCCCGGTCCGCTACGACCTCGCCTACGGCGGCAACTTCTACGCCATCGTGGAACTGGCCGAACTCGGCATGCGCCTGGACCGCAACGCCAAGCAGCAGTTGCTGGACACGGGTCTGGCCATCATGTCGGCCATCAACGCGACCGACCCGCCGAAACACCCGGAACAGGACGACATCTTCGGCTGTCACCACGTCTACCTCGCCGAGGAAGGCTCCGACGCGCGGCTGTCCCGGCACGCCATGGTGATCCACCCCGGCTGGTTCGACCGGTCCCCGTGCGGCACCGGAACGTCCGCCCGAATGGCCCAACTGCACGCCCGGGGTCAACTCGACCTGGACACCGACTTCGTCAACGAGTCGTTCCTCGGCACCCACTTCATCGGTCGCCTCGTCGGCACCACCACGGTCGGTGGCCACGAGGCGGTACTGCCCACGATCACCGGGCGGGCCTGGGTGACCGCCACCGGGCAGCACCTCCTCGACCCGACGGACCCGTTCCCGGCTGGATTCCTACTGTGAGCGAACTACTGGTCAGCCGGTCACCGCAGCGACCGGACGAGATCGTCGCCGAGGCGAAGGTCGTCTCCCCCGCCGACGTCACCGCCCTGGCCGACCAGGCCCGAGCGGCACAGGCACTGTGGTGGCGGCAGGGCGCGGCAACACGGGCAGCCGCCCTGCGGGCCGTCGCCGACCGGCTGCGCGAACACGCCGACGAGCTGACCGACCTCGTCGTACGGGAGGTCGGAAAACCGGTCGGCGAAGCCCGGGGCGAGGTGGCCCGCAGCATCGCGATCCTGGACTACTACGCGCAGTCCAGTTTCACACCCGTCGGCGAACTCCTCCCGCCCTCGCTGCCGGCCAGCCAGGCCGGCCTGCTCTACACCGAGCGCCGCCCGCACGGTGTCGCCGGATTGATCACCCCCTGGAACTTCCCGCTGGCGATCCCGCTGTGGAAGGCGGCACCGGCGCTGGCGGCCGGCAACGCCGTACTGCTCAAGCCGTCCCCGGACGCGATCGGCTGCGGCCAGGCCGTCGAACGGCTCTTCACCGGGCTGGTGCCCGACGGGCTGGTACGCGTCGTACCCGGGGGTGCCGACACCGGGCGGGCGGTCGTCGAGGTCGGTGACGTGCTCTCCTTCACCGGAAGCGCGGCCGTGGGCCGGCAGGTCGCGGTCGCCGCCACCGGTCGGGGGATCGCGGTGCAGGCCGAGATGGGCGGGCAGAACGCGGCCATCGTGCTACCCGACGCCGACATCGAACAGACAGCGGTGATGCTGGCCGGCGCGGCCATGGGCTACGCCGGGCAGAAGTGCACCGCCACCCGCCGGGTCATCGTCGTCGGGGACGCCGACCGGTTCACCGAGGCGCTGGTGGCCGCCGTACGGTCAATGAACGTCGGCGACCCGGCCGATCCGGCGGTCACCATCGGGCCGGTCATCAACGCCGCCGCCCGGTCCCGGGTGCGCGACGCCGTCGAAACGGCCCGGACCGCCGGCGGACGGATCCTCACCCCGGCCGGCGGACGGATCCCCGCCGACGGGTCCGGCCGGTCCGAGGGCTACCACGTCGGTCCGGTGGTGGTCGACCGGATCGACCCCACCCATCCACTGGCCCAGGAGGAGACCTTCGGGCCGTTCGCGCTGGTCCTGCGCGCCCCGGACGCCGCCACCGCCGTCGAGCTGGCCAACGGCGTGCCGTACGGTCTGGTCACCTCGGTCCACGGGCGGGACATCGGGGAGTTGCTGCACGTCGCACGGGGTGTCGACACCGGCCTGGTCCGGGTCAACGCCCCCTCCACCGGCGTGGACTTCTACGCGCCGTTCGGTGGGGAGAAGGCATCCAGCATCGGCCCCCGGGAGCAGGGGCTGACCGCCCTGGACTTCTACACCTCCACCCGCACCATCACCCTGGCCGCACCACCCAGCGCGACCTGAGAGGAGACTTCGGTGAACCATCCCGAACTGCACACCGGCAGCCACGACCTGCCCGTCAGCCCCGCACTCGAGGAGTTCATGCGGACCGGCTGGGCGGACACCGAGCTACACGACCTACCGGCCGACGAGGTCGCCCGGTGGACTCCCCAGCGGCGTCGACGCCTGCACGAGGCCTTCCCCGGACAGCGGCTGGTCGTACCGTCCGGTGGTTTCAAGCAACGCTCCAACGACCAGGACTACCGGTTCCGGCCGCACTCGGCGTACACCTGGGCCACCGGTGACCAGACCTCCGACGGCGTACTCGTGATCGAGCCGGACGGCGGGGCCACCCTCTTCATGCGGCCCCGCTCCGACCGCCACACCGGGGAGTTCTTCCGCGACCGCAGGTACGGCGAGCTGTGGGCCGGGCGGCGACCGACCCTGGGCGAGAACTCCCGCCGGCTGGACCTGCCCACCCGGCACATCGCCGAACTGCCCAAGGCGCTCGCGGGAAACACCCCGACCCGGGTACTGCGCGGTGTCGACCAGCACGTCGACACGCTGCTGCCGGCCTTCTCCGACGACCACGCCGACGCCGAGTTCGCCGCCGTGTTGGCCGAGTTGCGGCTGGTCAAGGACGAGTGGGAGATCGCCCAACTGGAAGAGGCCGTCGCGATCACCACCCGGGGCTTCGAGGACGTCGTACGGGCGTTGCCGCAGGCGAAGCGCACGTCCGAACGCTACCTGGAGGGGGTGTTCTGGCACCGGGCCCGGCTCGAGGGCAACGACGTGGGCTACCACTCGATCATCGCGGCCGGCGCGCACGCGGCGACGCTGCACTGGATCGAGAACGACGGCCCGGTCCGCGACGGTGACCTCCTGCTGCTGGACGCGGGGGTGGAGACCCGGAGCCTCTACACCGCCGACATCACCCGGGTGCTGCCGATCTCGGGACGGTTCACCCCGCTGCAACGGGACCTGTACGAGTTGTCCCGCCGGGCCAACGACGCCGCCCTGGCCTGTCTACGTCCCGGTACGGATTACCGGGCGTTCCACCAGGCGGCGATGGGGGTGCTGGCACAGGGCCTGGCGGATCTGGGCGTACTGCCCTGTTCGGTCGAGGAGGCGTTGGCCGAGGATTCCGGCCTCTACCGGCGGTGGACCCTGTGCGGATCGGGGCACATGCTCGGTCTCGACGTACACGACTGCGGGGCGGCCCGGGCCAGCAACTACCTCGACGGACGGCTGGTCGCCGGCCATGTCCTGACCGTCGAGCCGGGGATCTACTTCCAGCCCGACGACGAACTCATCCCGGCTGAGCTGCGTGGAATGGGATTCCGGATCGAGGAGGACATCCTGATCACCGACGACGGGTACCGGATGCTCTCCGACGCGCTTCCCCGGCGGGCCGACGACGTCGAGGCTTGGATGCACCGGATCGCCTCGTCGTGAGCGATGCCAGCGCGGATGTCGTCGTCGTCGGCGCCGGGATGGTCGGTGCGGCCTGTGCCTACTACGCGACGCGGGCGGGCCTGTCCGTCATCGTCGTCGAGCGGGCGGGAGTGGCCGGCGGCACCACCGGGGCCGGCGAGGGCAACATCCTCGTCTCCGACAAACCGCCCGGCCCGGAGCTGACGCTGGCCCAGCGTTCGGTCCAGCTGTGGCGGGAACTCGGCGACATGCTCGGGCGCCAGCAGATCGAACTGGAGCCCAAGGGGGGTCTGGTGGTGACCGCCTCGCCACCGGAGCAGGCGGGGCTGGCGGCGCTGGCCGTACGCCAACGCGCGGCCGGAGTGGACGTCGTCGACGTGGCCGCCGACGAACTCGCCGGCTACGAACCCCACCTGGCCCGGGATCTGGCCGGCGGGGCGTTCTATCCGCAGGACATGCAGGTCCAGCCGATGCTGGCCGCCGCCCGGCTGCTGCGGGCCAGCGGGGCGCGGGTGTCGACCGCGACCACGGTCACCGGACTGCGCCGCGATCCGGGTGACCGGATCCGGGCGGTGGTCACCGATCGAGGACTCATCCACACCCCGGCGGTGGTCAACGCCGCCGGGGTGTGGTCCGGTAACCTCGCCGAGCTGGCCGGGGTACGGCTGCCGGTCCTGCCCCGGCGGGGGTTCATCCTGGTCACCGAGGCGCTGCCGGCCCTGGTACGGCACAAGGTCTACGCCGCCGGCTACGTGGCCAACGTGGGCCGGGACTCGGCCGACCTGGAGATCTCGCCGGTCGTCGAGGGCACCCCGGCGGGGACCATCCTGATCGGCTCCAGCCGCGAACGGGTCGGGTTCGACGCCACGATGTCCCTACCGGCGCTACGCCAGCTCGCCGCCGGAGCGGTCCGACTCTTCCCGGTCCTCGCCACCGCCTCGACGATCCGGGCCTACCGTGGGTTCCGGCCCTACACCCCCGATCACCTGCCGGTCATCGGCGCGGACCGAAGGGTGCCCGGCCTGTACCACGCCTGCGGGCACGAGGGTGCGGGCATCGGGCTGGCACCGGTCACCGGCCACTCGATCGCCGGCCTGTTGACCGGGCAGGCACCCGACCTGGACCTACGCCCCTTCGCCCCGGAGCGCTTCGATGCCCACGTCTGACGATCGGCAACTCCTGCCTGATGATCAGCAGTCCCTGTCTGACGGTCCGCACTTCCTCTTCGACGGTCGTCGGATTACCACCGACGGCCAGCGGTCCATCGCCGCCGCGCTGCTCGACGCCGGCATCCGCTCCTGGCGTACCACCCGGTTCCAGGGGCGTCCCCGGGGCGTGTTCTGCGGGATCGGGGTCTGCTTCGACTGTCTGGTCCGGGTGAACGGGGTGCCCGGGCAACGGGCCTGCCTGGTCGTCGCGAACCCCGGCGACGTGGTGGACTCCCAGGACGGGACGGAAGTGTGATGACGTACGACGTGGTGGTGATCGGTGCCGGTCCGGCCGGGATGGCGGCGGCGGTGACCTCGGCACAGGCCGGCTGCCGGGTGGCGCTGCTGGACGCCGCGCCCCGGCCCGGCGGGCAGTACTGGCGGCACCGGGCCGACGCGGACGGCCGGGAGCACCACGACTGGTCGACGTTCACCCGGCTGCGCGCCGGCCTCGCCAGGGTGGACCACCACCACGACGCGGCGGTCTGGTTCGTCGAGCCCGGGTTCGCGGTGCACACCCGCAACGGGGTGGTGGAAGGCCGTCGCCTGGTCATCGCCACCGGCGCGCACGACCGCGTGGTGCCGTTCCCCGGCTGGGACCTGCCGGGTGTGGTCACCGCCGGCGGCGCGCAGGCCCTGCTCAAGGGCCAGGGGGTACGGTTCGCGCAGCGGGTCGTGGTCGCCGGCACCGGCCCGTTCCTGCTGCCCGTCGCAACCAGCCTGGCCGCCGCCGGCAGCACGGTCGTCGGGGTGTACGAAGCCAACGATCCGGCCGCCTACCTGCGGCACCTGTCCTCGGTCCCGGGTGCGTTGGGCAAACTCACCGAGGCCGCCGGATACGGCGCGGCGCTGCTCCGGCACCGGATTCCCTACCGCCCCCGTACGGCGGTGGTGGCCGCGCACGGCACCGACCAGCTGACCGGGGTCACCGTCGCCAGGGTCGACGACGGTGGCGTGGTGGCCGGAACCGGGTACGAGGTGGAGTGTGACGGGCTGGCGGTCGGCTTCGGCTTCGTACCGCAGTTGGAGCTGGCCGTGGCGCTCGGCTGCGAGACCCGGCTGGACGCCGACGGCAACCTGGTGGTGGCGGTCGACGCGGCACAGGCGACCTCGGTTCCCGATGTGTACGCGGCCGGCGAGGTCACCGGTGTGGGCGGTGCCGCACTGGCGCTGGTCGAGGGGCAGCTCGCCGGAGCCGCCGTGGCGGGCACGTTCGGCCACCGGACTCCCTGGTCGACTGGCCGGCTCTCCCGCCTGCTGCTGCGGCGGCGAACGCTGCGCCGGTTCGCCTCGGTGCTGGCCGCGGTCCACCCCGTACCGGCGGGCTGGCCGCAGTGGTGCCGGGACGACACGCTGCTCTGCCGATGCGAGGAGGTGCCGGTCGGCCGGGTACGGCAGGCGGGACGGGACGGGTCCGTGATCGACGGTCGGGGCGCGAAGCTGATGACCCGTACCGGGATGGGCTGGTGCCAGGGGCGGATGTGCGGCTACGCCACGGCCTGCCTCACCGCCCATGAGGCGGGCCGTACGGTGACCGGGGCGGACCTTGCCGCCTATGCCGGCCGACCGATCGCGCAGCCGATCCCGCTCGGCGAACTGGCCGGCGACGACTGACGCGACCCCGGTGGCGGCTGGGCAGGCACCGGCCCCGGCCGCGTCGGCGGTGCGCAGCGCTGCCGGTCGTCACACCAGCCCGTTGGCCACTGCCTGTTCCCGGGTCCAGGGGTCGTCGTGGCTGTCGACGTACCACTCGTAGTCGCCGCTGACCAGGCCACCCAGCATCGCGAGGTCCGGACCGTCGTCGGGAGCACGCAGGTGCGCCGGCGGCGGGTAGAAACAGTCACCGAGCAGCGCGACGGCCGAGTCGGGCACCAGGACGACCGTCGAGTCGGGAGCGTGCGCACCGCCGACGTGCCGCAGCCGTACGCCGGTGGGCAGGGTGAGTTCGTCGGTGAAGACGCGCTGTGGCGGCCGGATGGTGAAGCCGTCCCACGTGTCCATGGCCAGGGCACGAGCCCGGAAGCTCGGTCCCAGCCGGGGGTTCGCCCGGACCTCGTCGCGTAGGTAGCGATGGCTCCATGGCCGGGCTGCCTCGTTCTGGAGGATCTCCCGGCCGGCGACGTGCCCGACGATCTCCACGTCCGGCCAGGCGCAGGCGCCCCAGGTGTGGTCCCAGTGGTGGTGGGTGTAGACCAGCCAACTGGCGGCGGGTAGTCCCGCAGCCGCCATCGCCGACTGGATCTCGCGGGCGTGCGCCGGACTGTGACCAGCGTCGACGATCACGCTTCCCCGGTCGTCCGCGATGATCGCGACGCTCCCCCGGATGTTGCCGGGGTCCGGGTCGTGGGGAAACAGCCAGACCCGTCCGGCGAGTTGCTGAATGCTGATGATGTCGTCCTTCGAGTCGGATCCGCTGGTGTCCGGCAATCCTGTGCCCGGCGATCCTGACCCTAACCTGCCCCGTCGCCCCGCCTTCTGCGCGATTCGGGGGTCGAAGGTGGACGCCGGGGCGGCATACGCGACAGTGGCCACATACGCCCGCCCCGGCGTACCTGCTAGCAGTGGCTACCAGGTACTACCGACGGCCCGCGTCCGCTCGGGCAGACGCCGCTCATCAGCTTCTCCGTCCTCCGTGGGTTGCCCCGTGCCGACCCACAACCCAAGCCTCGCCGGTAAGGTGCCGCAGCGGAAGGCTTTGGCTGATCGAGGTCGTACGGGATCGTTCGAGGTTTCTCCGAACACCCCCGACGCATCGACGTTCGTCGCAGCTTATCTGGTTATCCCGCGCCCGTGGGACCTACGCTGACAGCATGCCGAAAGCCATCTGGAACGACCTCGTGCTCGCCGAGAGCGACGACACGGTTGTGGTCGAGGGCAATCACTACTTTCCCCGTGCGTCGCTGCGCAGCGACGTCCTACGCGAGTCCGCCACGAACACGCTCTGTCCGTGGAAGGGCACCGCGTCCTACTACACGCTCGAACACGCTGGACGGCAGAGCCCGGATGCCGTCTGGTACTACCCGGACCCATTGCCGGCGGCCGAACAGGTCCGGGACCGGGTCGCCTTCTGGAAGGACGTCCGAGTCGTCGAGGACTGACGGCTGGGCACACCTGGACCGGCGATGCGAGCCGGGATGCCCGGCATCACGGTACTGGTTCCGACCGACGGTCCACGGCACCGGCAGGTACAGATGCCAACCGATCAGCGCGGGTCCGGTCGGGGGCACCTGGGCTGGGAACCTCTCGGTCTGGCAACTGCCCTGCTTCCCTGTCGTCCCGGGCCCCCTGCCGCGCCCCCAGCAGGGTTGCGATGTTGGCAGCCGCCAATCGGTCTCCAAGCTGCTCCTGGACGTGCATGGATCGGGCTAGCAGGGCGCGTGCGTGGGCGATGTTCCCGCGCTCCAGATACACCTCGCCGTAACTTTGCCGGACGTACGCAGCACAGTGCGCGTCACCGATCTCTTCGAGCATCTGTAACGCCTGTTTGATGAGAGCCAACGCCTCCTCGTGCCTACTCTGTCTGGCATGCATCATGGCCAGCCGGTGCAGCGCTTGTGCCTGGCGATGCTGGTCGCCGAGTTCCGACGCGAGCTCATAGGCGTTGGTGAACCAATGCCAGGCCATTTCGACCCGGTCACGGGCCAAGCAGATCCGGCCAATCGCAATACTGACCACTGCCTCTCCATCGAAGTCCCCGACCGACCGGAAGAGGCGCAGGGCCTGCCGTTGGGCTGCCAGCGCCGGTGCCAACCGGCCGCCGACCCGGTGTACCGCCCCCTGCCCGCAGAGCACCACCGCTTCCCCCTTCAGGTCTCCGGACCGCACGAAGAGTTCCCGTGCGGTGGCGAAGGCCGCCGCCGCTTCCGGGTAGCGGTCCAGGAACAGGTACGCCTGACCGAGATTGCGCAGCAGGACCGCTTCCGCCCAGGAGTCGCCGACACGCCGTGCGGATCTAAGGGCGCACTCGTGGCTGCGCACCCAGTCGTCGTAGTGCCCGCAAAGATCGATGTACGGCGCGAGACTGGCAGCGATCCGCCATGCGTGTTCGTCCAACCCTGCGGATTCGGCGATCTCCACGGCGGCCAGCAGGTTCGCTCGCTCGCAGTCGAACCAGGCCACCGGATCTGCGACGACCCTCTCGGCCAGCGCTGGTTCGATGGCCGAGGGCCACCGTGGCGATTCCGGCCCGATCGTGCGCGGCTGCACCCCGAAGAACCGCGCCGGCAGATGCCGCCCGGCCAGCGACACCAGGGCCAGCCAGGCATCGAAAGTGCGACGTAGGGCCGCCAGGGTTTCCTCTGCGGGGTCCTCCTCACCCTGCTCCCTGGCGTAGGAGCGCAGCAGGTCGTGCAGTTGGTACCTGGATTGCCCCAGCTTGTCGGCACCGACCCGTTGCAGAAGGTTGGCATTCACCATCACCTCGACCGGGTCGTCGGAATCGAGACCACCCCGTAGCACACGCAACACCCAGCCGGGAACCGTCACCGCGCCGAGTTGCCCGAGCCGACGGAACGCGGTCGCTACGGCGGCCGGGAGCAGGCGATAGCTGAGCGTGATGCTGGCCCGCACGTCCAGGTCGCCCACGCGCAACTCATCAAGGCGATGGCGTTCATTGCCCAATCGCTTGGCCAGACTCGCCGGTGTCCAGTCCGAATGTTCCTTCAGCCGTGCCGCCGCGATCCTTATGGCCAGCGGAAGATGACCGCACGCGTCCAGAATCTCGTCGGTGCCGCCTGTCGGAGCGTCCAACCGGTCCGCGCCCAGCAGCCTCGCAAACAGCTGTCGTGCCTCCTGGCCGGGCAGTCTCGTTACGTCGACCATCCTCACCCCGCTCAGTTCGGGCATGCGGGCGCGGCTGGTGATGAGCACCGCACAGCCTCCCGCGCCAGGCAGCAGCGGTCGTACCTGGCTCACGTTGGCTGCGTCGTCGAGCACGACGAGCATGCGTCGGGAGGCCAGTTTGGACCGGAACAGCGCTGACCGGGACGGAAATGTGGCAGGGATGGCGTTGCTTGCCACACCGAGGACCTCGAGCAGCTCGGCCAGCACCATGGCAGGATCCCGTACCGGCCCAGCGGTGCCCTGCAGCTCGACGTAGAGCTGACCGTCCGGAAACGCCTCTCGTAGCTCATGACCAATCCGGATGGCCAGCGCCGACTTGCCGGCACCGGGTGAGCCGCACAGTGCCACCACATGTGGTCGCTCGGTGGCCGACCCCAGGTACGACACCAGGTCGCTCACCAGCTCGGTCCGGCCCGTGAAGTCCACGACATCCATGGGGAGTTGGCAGACACTGGCAGTGTCGCGATCGCCCAGTACGACGGTGAGTGCCTGGCGCAGTCGTGGGCCCGGTTCCACTCCCAGTTCGGTGGCCAACACCCGGCGCGCCTCACCATAGACACGCAGTGCCTCCGCGGTACGGCCGCTGCCGTGCAGTGCCAGTACCAGACCACGCCACCACCCCTCATGTAGCGGGTCCGACGCAAGCAGACCACGCAACTCGACGATCGCCTCCTGGTAGCGCCCGGTCTCGACACGAGCGTCGGCCGACAGCTCGACCAGTTCATCCCGGAGCGCGGCAAGCCGAAAGGCAGTGGAAGTCCAGACGACGCCCTGCGGAAGGTCCTCCAGCAGGCGACCTCGCCACAGGGCGAGGGCCGCCTGCGCGTGCCCCAGGGCGGTGGCCGCATCGTGAGACTGCCGGGCCTGCTGCGCTAGCTGGGCCAAGCGCTCGAAGCGGGTCAGGTCGAGCTGGTCGACATCCATCTCGAGCAGGTAGCCGCCTGGTCGGGTGAGTAGGTCCACGCGCGGCCCGTCGGGAGCGACCACCGCAACGGTGGATCGCAACCGCGACACATAGGTACGGAGATTGGCGATCGCCGACCGCGGAGGGGACTCGGGCCACAGGACATCGACGAGCACATCCGTGTGGACCGCCTGGTTCGGGTGCAACAGCAGCGTCGCCAGGAGCAACCGCGGCATGCGACCACCCAGCGCGACCTCGTTCCCTTTCGCGTCCGCCACCGACAGCGGACCAAGCACCCTGAACGTGACCTGCGCCGAACTGGGCATCATAGAACGTGGATGTTATGGGGCGGCGGTCGGCCGGTCCAGAGCACGACGACGCGATCCCGCGGACAGTAGGTGTCCGCGGGATCGCCGTGGCCTCGAAGCAGTGAAAGAAATCAGCCGGCGGCCGGGAAGTACGGCTTGCTCCAGCCACGCAACCCGCTGCGGTAGGTGTAGTTTGCGATGCCTACCTTGCCGGAGACGGAAGTACCGATCACCTTGCCCTCGCCGAGGCTGATCATCACGTGTCCCGTACCGGACGAGTTGTGGTACCACACCACGGCGCCACGCGGCGGTACCCCGCTCTTCATGTAGCCGTGACTCTGGATCCAGTCCCCACCGATCTCCGCGGTCGCCCAACCGGAGCTGCTCCAACCGTACGCCTGGCGGACAAATGCCAAGCACAGGCCCTCGTGCGCGGTGGACCCGAGCCGCTCGAACGCCCAGTTGATCGCGCCGTTCACGGCCCGGGGGTTGTCGCGCGGCGGGTCACCCACGTAGGTGCAGTTCGGCGGGGTCGAGACCGCCTTCACGCGCGCGGCGGTCATGAAACCGCCGGCGCCTATCATGTACCAGGTCGAGGTCGTACCGTAGTAGCCGGTCTGGGTACTGCCGGTGGTCTTGCACAGGATGTTGACGGTCGAGCCGCTGTCTCTCCGCTCCATGATGGTCCACTTGTCATTGGGTCCGGAGCGAACCGGGACGCTGCCGCCGTCCGCCGTCATCACCTTGCCGTTGACGCTGGCGGCCTGGGCGGGAAGAGCCATCCCGGCGACGATGAGGGTGGTCGCGGTCAACGTGGTCATGGCCCACACCATGGGCCGCCTACTGAGTAGTTTGGTCATACGCGCAGTGTTCAGACGCGACATACACAGGACCTACACCGCGAAGCACCGAGCTCGTCACAGACGGGTTGCGGTACCTGGTTTGGTGGTGGATGCCACCGGTTGGCGGATCGTCACCCGGGAGAGTCCCCGCATCAAGCTGCCGCCCACGTTCATCTGCGAAGTCCGTACTGGTGTAGGGCACGCAGGTCATGGGATGTCGGAGAATACAGGGGTGGAGCGTATCGAGGGGTGGCCGACGTCATGGACGGGCACCTGGGTTGCGCCCGATGGGAAGACCATCCGACTCGTCCACGGGGAACACGGCATCGCCGTCACGGTCAGCCCGGGTCCAGATCAGCCGGCGTATCTCAGTGCACCGCTACTTGACGACAGCACGAAACGGATCGAGAGGCTTCCGGCCTCCGTCAACGTCGACGAGGACGGGAGGCGATATCTCGAGATCGAGGCCGGAACGCCAGGACTGGGACCGACCTATCGCCTGTACGCGGTCGTCGAGAACGCTGGCCGGCTGCGGATCGCCCCAGTCGACGTCCCCGTCGACCGGCTCGTGCTCTATCCGAACTCCGTTATCGGCCTCTACGACGACTTCGACGACGACCTCGGCGTTCCGTGGGCGGAGCCACTACTGCCGTTGCGGTGGCGCGCCGAGTGATGGTCTCCTGGCTAATCTTTTCACTTCGGCACCTGGACCTGGCGATTCCAGGTATCGGACCACACTGGCATGAGGCCACCGTCCCCGTCGTAGAAGAGATACGGCCGTAGTCCGGGGGACGAGGTCAGGGCGCGACAAAGCATGATCGGGTTGCCGGAACCGGCGAGAAATGGTTGGGACCTGAGCAGGCCGCGAAGGTCGGAAAATGGCCATTGGGCACCGAGTAGTCGTCGGAGCTGAGCCAACGTCACAATGTCGTCCGACGGTACCTGGTCGACATAGATATCGGCGGCGGCGGGTAGATCCCAGTACCCCGCCGAACCGCTTCGTCTGCAGCCGCGCAGATGCCCGGCGGGGCCTGCGGTGCCCGCCCCGGCCAGGCCGTACCACCAGTCCACATCGACTCTCAGCTCACCGGTTTCCAGCAACGCGCGCGTGAAGCACTCCGGATCGACGGCTGGGGCCGCGCCACGAGCGGCGGCAGCGGCTACCTCGTCGGGTAGCCGGACGCCGTGCTCCTCGACGTAGTGCGCCAGCCCCTCGGGCCACACGAAATGGTCTCCGTCAGTCTGCTCGGTGCTGCCGTTCGCAGCGCCACAGAGCCGGCAGACGGATACCCCTGCCCCAGCGACGAAGACCGTGCCGGATCGGAGATATGCCGCAACAGCCCGCTGCATGGTTACATCGGCGTCAAGGCACACGAAGTCGCAGACGTCGGGCAGTCCTTTCGGTGCGGCCGGGCCATCCCAGTACCCAATCAGCCTGAGAGTTCTGGTCATCGTTGAACGCACCCCATGCCCGAATCAGGGACGCTCACGGTAGCAGCTGAGTTGCTGGAGGCATCGAGCGCTACCGAGAGGAGTGCGCACCGGACCCGGAAGTGCTGAGAGCATGGTTGCCGCGTCGTAGGGTGCGCGCCAGGCCGCCCTGGCGGACTGAGGGAGCATCGTGACGGGTACGCGATCGCTATTCAACGCTTTCGTCAAGGGCTTCGCCGAGCAGCTCGCCGGATACGGGTTCGAACGTGACAAGGGCATGCGGATCTTTCGTCGATCTTCCCGGGACGGGGACGTCCTCATCGTGGAGTTGCAGTCATCGACACACTCCACCAGGGAAGAAAAGGTCTTCTACATCAACGTGGCGCTGGTACTGGCTCCGCACTGGGAGAGCGATCGGCACCGCCTCGGGCTGCCCACATCCGCGCTTCCCAAGAGCTACGACGGCATCTGGCGCCGCCGGATCGGGTTCACCACCCTGCCCGGGGGCGATCAGTGGAAATTCAAAGATCAATCGACGCTTGCCCGAGTAGCCGAAGTTGCACGGCGACGTGTCGACGAAACGATGCCCGAACTCCTGCGGATGTTGGACAGGGACGCCCTCTTCGTGGATGCCACCGACCTCTTCAAGGTCCGCGCCTGGACGGTGCGAGCCTGGCTCTTAGCCGAGAAGGGCATGTCCGAGGAACTCGAACACCTGTTGTCGGCAGTGCATCCAGGCGCGGTAAGGAGGATTCGGCAGTACCTGGCCAACCAGGACCCACACACCCCTCAGACCGGCGGACCTCTCCCCGCCCGCACGCCATCCCGCCATCCGTCCGACTCACCCAGTGATCACCCCTGGTTCGCTCCCAATGCCGAGCAGGCCGTTTCGGGGTGGATAACCGAGGACAACGTCGTCCAGTTGATGAAACGGATCAGTGGGTACATCGCCTACACGTACGACGACCTTGACGAGGTGGCGCTCACCGGAGCCCTGGACGACACGAACGACGAGTCAACTGACGCCTGGTTCCGGTATCCGCTGATCGGAATGCCCCCATTGACGGTTCACCTGGCCCGGTCACTCGGCAGCGCGGTCGTCAGCGTCCGCGTCGAGGGAAACATGGGGGTGATCCTGAATACGCGGATAGAAACCCTGCTGGACCTGCTGTAGTGAGTCCGGAGCCCTCGACCCGACCCGGAGTCATGCTGGAGAGAGAAAACACGGGCTGGACTTGGACGGCGTACCCGGTTGGCCGCGATCCAGCACCTGCCACCGGCCGGGCGGACTGGGCACCGTCCCGTACCGTCCACCGACGAAGAGCGCAGGGCGTGCTACGCCGGTACATTCCCGGGGCCGAGCTGGGTGATCTCGCCGGGGTCGCCGAGCCATTGGCACAGGGGACACCGCCCCGGCGGCGCGATCTACGGAAGACGAGCTGCCGACACCGCTGCGAGTTACAACAGCTCAGCGAACAACCACGACTGCCGTACTACCCGCACAGGGCCGGGTACGCTACCGTGCCAACGTGGAGCCAGTCCAAACGCGACTCGCGCGCACTCCGGAGCACGAGACCGGTGTGCAGCCTGACGTTTCACCGCGGCCGATGCCGCAGGCGGGTGACAGCGTCTCGCTGACCCTGCCGGAGCTACGCAAGGCCATTTCCCAGGCGGATGATGCCACTATCGAGCTCACCAGGGCACGTAGCAGCTGGGCTGGCGACACCAACGAGCCACAGCAGACGCTGGGTCTACGCGAGGCGACCCAGACCTACCTGAGCATGCAGGATGCGTGGTTCGACGAGCTCGGTGTCTACATCGAGGTGCTCTCCCTGGTGCATGACGGCCTGGAGCGTGCTGCCGACTCCTACGATGACACCGAGTACGCGGCAGCGCGGGATCTCGCGCGGGAGGTGTAGGCGTGGCGTCCCGGGACCAGATCGCCGACATCATCAAGGGCATCGAAAACGAGTACGCCGACCTCGCCGGCGACCAGCAGGACACCAACGTCAAACGGCGGGCCTTGCAGACGAGTATCGTCTCGGTTCTACGGTTGATGGATCCTCCTCCGCCGGGCCGCCCCAAGGATCTGCTGACACTCGCGAAGGCCTTCACCACGCTCGGCAGGCAGGTCGAGACGATCGCCGCCGACGTCGAGGGGCTCGCCCGGAAGCGGTTGCCCGACCTGTGGGAAAGCTCGGCCGGTTTGTCGGCTCGCGAGGTCGTCAGCGCCACGAGCAAACTCATGGACCGGACGCAACCAGCGATGCGGATGGCCGCAAAGGCGTTGCGCGAACACGCGGAGCGGGTGGAAAAACTCAAGGCTCGTCATCAAGCCCATTACGACGGCCTCGTTGACGTGTTCCACGACGCGGCGAAGGCCGACGGTCGGGCCGAGCTGAACCGGTTGACCGTACGAGCCCTCGAACTCTACGCGGACTCCCGGCAGGTATACCACCGTAGCCTCGAGGCTGCGGACGACCTCATCAAGGAACTCAAGGAAGTGCAACGGCGTGCCGTCGCACAGAGGTTCGAAGGCATGGGCGCGGTGAACGCGGTGCTGTTGGCGACCGCGACCAACGGCGGCAAGTTCAAGACCATTCTCACCGAGGCCGAGGCCAAGAAGGCGGCCGATCTGCGAAAGAACCTGTCCCCGGAGGAGAGTGCCCGCCTCGGTGCCCTGCTCTCCGCGGCGCCTACGCCGGAGCATCAGGCCTACCTGCTCAAGGCGTTCGCGGCTGGTCACAGCTTGGACGAAGTGGGGAAGTTCGCCGAACAGATCAAGAACAAGAGCCCAGAGTGGCTTGCCAGTCAGCCGAACCTCATCAGCCCGGTCGCCAACCCGAACTCCAACAACCAGAATTCCAACAACAACCAGAACGCGAACGACCCGGGCCAGCAGAATCCGCAGACCGGCCAGAACCCGAACGGCTCGGCAAACCCGTCATCGTCGCAACCGGGCGGCTCCAACCCGTCCGATGCCAACAACACCGGCAACACCGGTAAGGGCGGCAACGACGCCAGCCAGGACGGCAGCTCCACCGGCAACAACGGCAACAACAGTCAAGACGGCAACCCCACCGGTAACAGCGAGAACCCTTCGGGGCAGCCCGAGAAGCCGGACGACGACCCGAGCGGGAGCATCAGCGCCCGGGCCAACCCGTACTGGGCGAGTATGGCCACCGAGACCCCCGAGGGCATGGCCAACGGGCTCAACGACCACGCCAGCGAACTCGGCACGACCTACGAGTCCCGCAAGGTCGACCACGGCGACAGTGGTTCGGTGACTACCGCGCTGAAGGATTCGGTGGACGCGGTCGACAAGGGGCACAGCGTTCCGGTACGCATCGGCGACGCGCGGTCCCAGGAGTGGTTGTTGTTGATCGGGCGCGACAAGGACGAGCTGATCTTCAACGACTCGGACGGCAAGCTCGTCCGGGTCAAGGAGGACGACTTCCTCAACGGCTGCCTGGGCGCGGACAAGAAGTCGACGGTTTCGAGTGTGGTGCTGCCGAAGGTCGCCTCTCCGGCAGCTGCCGCTGTCTAGGTTCGCGCCGGTGCCTCTGGCCAGCGGTGTCCACTGACGCTCGGTCGCGCTCCTGCCGTCGGTCAGGATCGTCAGCGACTCGCGCGCGGTCCCGGGGCCGATGTGGGTTTTCGTGCCGTCCGGGTTCAGGGTCGCCCGGCTCCCGGTGCGGGTGCCGGGAACGCCGAGGACCAACGCTGCGAAGTCGTCACGGTGGTGGATGTCCAGTGCCCTCCGGTCCACGGGATCGCCGGAGGGGACACGACAGGTTCAGGCAAGCTGGAACCGCTGTGAGCCATTGCGACCGAGAAGGATGCCCGTCGCCTCGGCCATCGCCTGAGCGGCCCGTCCGATGCGGTAACCAGTCAGGCGGTTGCCGTTCTGATCCCTGAGGTGAGCCGGACGAGTGGCGGCTGTCAGCGCCGACCGAATCGCCCGTGCCTGCCCCAGCAGGACCTGATGGGTATCGGCACCGACTTCGTCTTCGTACCAGCGAACGGCCAGCCTGCCGGCATCGAAGTAGGCACCACCCTCCGGGTGCTGGTACCCGGCGTCATGGTCGCAGTAGGTACCGCCGAGGTCATGTCGGTGCGCCGAGCGCAGAAGTTGAACGACGGCAGCAACCGGTGGTCCGTCCGGCAGTGGGACGCCGTCGGCAAGCATTACCGTCGCCGGCAGGCTCGCGCCGATCGGCAGGTGCAGAAGGGCCTGTACTCCACGGCCGCCGCAGGTCATCGCGTTTGCCAGCGAGTCGTGCAGGTGAACCGGGTGGAGTCCTGCCGGTCCCGGTTGGGAGCACCGCCACGCGGCCCCGGCAAACCTGTCACGCAGGGCCAGGTCGAACGTGTCTTCGTCCTCGGGCAGTAACCAGGTACCGACAGTCATGGTCCGGGAACCCGCGTACGCCATGCCCAGACGGTACCTCCTACCGAGCACCCATGATCTTGGACGGGGGCCGGAAGGGATACGTGTTCGCCTCAGGAGAAGCCGGTTGGATCCTCTAACGGGTGACCGGAAGAAAGCCGTCCTCGGGCCGGGTTTCCGGCTCGCTAGCCTGCCGATGTGGTGATGGCTCCGGTCCGTGGTCGTACGGGCCGGAGCAGATTCCAACTCCTGACGCTTGCCCTGGTCTGTGCGGCGATGAGCGGATGCGTGGGTCCGACGGTGACCGAGGACGGCTACCGCAACAAGGTGGCCGACACTGCGCAACAGTTGTCGTCCGCCATCACCTCCGCCGATCTCGCCGTGCGGCTGCACCTCGACCAGAAGACGATCCTCGCATTGACGGACGTGACCGTGAGTCAGGCGGAGTCGGATGCGGAGTCTGCCACCACCGCCCTGTTCAGCCGCCAGCCACCCACCCGTGACGCAGTCGCCCTGTACGAGCGGGTGCGACAACCCTTCCAGGACGCCGTCGATGCGTTGCGGGCCGTACGGATCGCGGTCCGCCGCGACGATCGGGAGGCCCTTCGGGCCGGGCTCGCCGGTTTGGCGCTGCCGGCCCGGGACCTCGATGCGATCCAGCAGGCCACCAGGTGAATCGGATCTTTCGGCTGGGCCTGGGGATCATGACGTCGATAGGCGGCTTCGTCGACATCGGGAACCTGGTCACCAGTGGCATCACCGGCGCACGGTTTGGCATGTCGCTGACCTGGGCGATCATCGTCGGCACGATCGGCATGACGCTGTACGGCGAGATGGCCGGCCGGGTGGCGGCGGTGGCCCGACGACCCGTGTTCCAGGCGATCCGCGAACGCCTCGGGGTACGTACGGCGATGCTCAACCTGGTCGCCTTCGTGCTGCTGGCCCTGTTGACCCTGGCGGCCGAGATCGGCGGACTGGCGCTCATCCTCGAGGTGGTGACCGGGCTGAACTACCTGGTGTGGGTGCCGTTGATCGGCGCGGCCATGTGGTTGGTCGTGTGGCGGTGGCCCTTCTCGCTGATCGAGAACCTGTTCGGCCTGCTCGGTCTTGCCCTTCTCGTCTTTGTCGTGGCCCTGTTCGTCCTGCCCACCGACTGGGGCGCGCTCGGGCGCAACGCGACGCATCCCTGGGTCCCGGCCCAGGACGGCCACCCGATGTACTTCTTCTACGCGATATCGCTGTTCGGTGCCTGCCTCGCCCCGTACCAGGTGGTGTTCTTCGCCTCCGGCGGACGGGAGGAGCACTGGACCACGAAGAATCTCCAGGAGATGCGGCTCAACGCCCTGATCGGCTTTCCGCTCGGTGGCCTGCTCTCAATCGCGATCATGGCCGCTGCGGTCGTGGTACTACAGCCGGCCCGGATCGACGTCAACCACCTGGGGCAGGTGGCACTGCCGGTCGTCCAAGCGCTGGGGCCGGTCGGCTTGGGGCTCGCCCTGACCGGATTCGCCGCAGCGGTCTTCGCCGCCGGGACGGAGTGCACGCTCGCTATCGGCTACAGCATCTCCCAGTACTTCGGCTGGCAATGGGGCAAGGATCGGCCGCCCCGGGAAGCACCCCGGTTCCATCTCGCCTGTCTGGGTGCCGTACTCGTCGCCACGGCGTTCATCCTGACCAGCATCGATCCAATCACCGTGACCGTCGTCTCTGTCGTGCTCGGCGCCGCCGCCGTGCCACTGACCTACTTTCCGGTCCTGGTCGTGGCGAACGACCGCACCTACATGGGCCGGTGGATCAACCGCCGCTGGACGAACGGCATCGCGGTGGTGTTCCTCGTCGGCATGATGGTCATCTCGATCGTCGCCCTACCACTGATCTTCGCGACGAAGGCCGGCCGGTGATGCGGGTGCCCGAGCGGTTCACCGCGGACGATCTGCTGCTCGACCGGCAGATCGTGGACGTCGACGGCGCACCGGTGGGCAGGGTCGACGATCTGGAACTGACCGATCCCGGTGACGGTGCCGAGCCCGTCCTCTCCGCGCTCCTGTGTGGGCCGACCGCCCTCGGCCCCCGTATCGGAGGCCGGCTCGGCAGATGGTGGGCCGCGATCGGGCAGCGTATGCGCCCGTACGACGACGCGTACCCCAACCGCATTCCCGTCGCCGACATCGACTACGTCGACCACCTGCAACTTCAGCTCAAGGTATCCCGTGATCAACTCGACGCCGACCGGTTCCGGGACTGGATACGGGACCACATCATCGGCCGGATCCCGGGGGCGGGGCCGTGAGGGCCACGGACCTGCTCGGCGCGACCGTGTACGCCGTCGACGGAAAGCCGGTCGGCTCGGTCCGCGACCTGCAGTTCGAGGCCCGGCCAGGTGACGGGCCCGGCGATGCGATGCGGTACTGCCTCACCGCGCTGGAGTGTGGCCCCATCGGCATCCCCCACCGTCTCGGCTATGCCCGGGGCGACCTGCTGGGCCCCTGGCCGCTGACGCCACTGTTGCGGCGCCTCAGCGGGCGCTCGCTGCTCATTCCCTGGTCCGACATCGTCCGGATCAGCGGTGCCCGGATCGAGATCAGTCGGCGGCGCGACGAACTTTCCCACCCGGACAGGCAGCCTTGACCCAGACCGGCGGATTCGCCTTCCTCATCGCGTGGAGCACGTTCATCGCGCTCTGCGGGTTGCTGGTCTACCTCATCCTGCGCCGACCCGCCGCCCCCGACCGGGAGCGTGCGGACCGTCGACCGGCCGCCCCCGAGGAGCACCCCGAAACCGACCGGGAGGAGGGGATCTCCTAGGCCCAATCCGTCCGTCCGTCCGCCCGTCCGCCCGTCCGCTCGCCGGGTGCGCCGGGCACGGGCCACGGGAGCCGGCGACGAAGCGGCGTCCGGGAAGCTTCCCGCAAGCCGATCAGGCCTGCCGTTGTTCCTGGTCGACGGCTACTTGCCGATCGCGTCCACCACCTGCCCCGTTCGTCGACTCGTCCGGTCCGCGTCTTCTGGCGATCAGGGTTTCGATGCCGTCCAGGATGGTGCGAAGGCCGAACTCGTACGCGCGTCGCGGATCTGACGCGGCCTTGAACTCCTGGCCTGCGGCCTCGCCGATCCTGGCCGCGTGCGGGAACCGCTTGGAGTCGATCAGGCGGTCGAGCGCCGGTCCGCTGGAGGCCCACCACTCGCTGTCGTCTCGGCCGCTGCCGGCGGCTGTCTCGATCTGTCCCAGCATCTGCCGGGCAGCGTGCGTGACCTGCCCGAGCACGAGTGTGAGGACCTGGTCGACCTCGACGTCGTCGAGGCCGATGCCGACCAGCGGGCGTAACTCGATGTCGTACTTGGCGATGGTGCCCGGTCCCAGTGGTGGGCGCTGGCTGTCGACGCCGAGCATCCAGCGGTGCGCCTCCAGGAGCCTCCAGTTGTGCTCGGCGATCTGCTCGATCGCGGCACGCCAGTCCGAACCGGGGGCCGGCGTCGTCCCATCGGCGTACGCCGAACCGTTGGCGAAGTCGACCATGAGGTCGACCAGTTCCGCCTTGCCGGGTACGTGGCTGTACAGCGTCATGACGCCTACGCCCAGCTGCTCGGCGATCTTGCGCATCGACATGGCGTCGACGCCGATCTCGTTGGCCACGGCGATTGCCGCCGCGATGATCCGGTCGAGGGTCAGCCCGGAGCGTCCCGTCTTGACCTCGGTTCGCCACAGCAACGCGAGGCTGCGTAGTGGATCGCCCGTCCCGGTCCGCTCCATCTTGGTTGCCTCCTGTCCGGCATCGGGAATATCCGCCGGCCATCCTATGCTACGGTACACTGTACGGTACGGCGTACGTTGAATATGAGGGGGCCATGGCGATGCCGGCCATCGAGGCGGAACATGTGGGAAGACTCTTCCGGGACAGAAAGGGGCGCACGACGGGACTGCGTGATCTGAGCCTGGAGGTCGAGCGGGGCCACGTGCTGGCGCTCCTCGGGCCGAACGGGGCCGGAAAGACCACGGCCGTGCGAGGGCTGTCGACCCTGGCAAGGTTCGACACCGGACGCGCACGGGTGGCCGGCTTCGACGTCGGGCGGGAGGCGGGCCAGGTACGACGTCGAATCGGCCTGGTCGGTCAGTATGCCGCGCTCGACGACCTCCTCTCCGCCCGCCAGAACCTTGTCCTGTTCGGGAGACTGCGCGGCCTGCGCACTGCTGCGGCACGCCAGCGAGCTGACGCGCTGCTGGAGCAGTTTGCCCTGGTTGATGCTGCTGACCGGCCGGTCACCGGGTTCTCCGGCGGCATGCGCCGCCGCCTCGACCTCGCAGTCGGCCTCATCACCCCGCCCCAGGTGCTCTTCGTCGACGAGCCCACCACCGGACTGGACCCGCAGTCGCGCCGCGACGTGTGGGACGCGATCCGCGCTCTGCTGACGGACGGCACCACGGTGCTACTGACCACGCAGTACCTCGAAGAGGCCGACGCGTTGGCGGACGAGGTCGTCATCCTCGCCGACGGGCGGGTGATCGCCAGCGGCACCCCGGACGAACTCAAGGACATGATCGGACCGCGCATCGCGCACCTGAGATTCGAGACCGCGCAGGACTGTGCGGCAGCACGCGAAGCCCTTTCGCTGGCACCGGATGCGCTCGCCCAGGACCGCGACGCGTCGGTGCTGAGCATCCCGGCCGTCGACGGCAGCCGGACCCTCACCACCCTCGTCCAGCGGTTGGCTGCCGCCGGACTGCACCCTGCCGAGATCACGCTGCGGAAACCGTCGCTCGACGAGGTGTTCCTCACGCTCACCAACACGTCGACAGCCGTCGCCAACCACAGCACCGGGGAGTGTGCATGATCGACACGGACGTACGAACGGCGACCGCGACGGCGCCGCCGACCGAAACCGGACTCGTCGCCGGCTCACTCATCATCGCCGGGCGCACGATCAGTTCGTGGCGGGCACAACCCGGCACCGTACTGATCGTCTGGCTCTTTCCCGTCCTGATCACGCTGCTGTTCATCGGCCTGTTCGGCGGCGCGATCGACGTACCGACGGGGTCGGGATACGCGGACTTCCTGATGCCGGGCATGCTCGCGGTGGCGATGCTCTTCGGCCTCGAAACCACCACCCTCTCGGTCGCCGCCGACGCGTCCCGTGGCATCAACGACCGACTGCGATCCCTGCCGATCAACAGCGCGTCGATCGTGCTCGGGCGGTGTGTCGCCGACGTCGTGAGTTCCCTCGCCACCCTGGCACTGCTCCTCGCAACCGGCTTCCTCCTCGGCTGGCGGCCGGACGTGGGTCTTCTGGACGGGCTCGTCGTCCTGGCCCTGTTGCTGCTGCTGCGATTCGCACTGCTGTGGGTCGGTATCTACGTCGGTTACGGTGCCGCCTCGGTCGAGTCGGTCGCCTACGTGCAGATTCTCGTCTGGCCGATCGCGTTCCTGTCCAGCGTCTTCGTAGACCCCTCCACCATGCCGAACTGGCTGGGCACACTCGCCGAGTTCAACCCCGTCTCCGCAACCGCGACTGCGATACGTGAGGCTGTCGGCGGCGGGATCTGGGCGGCACAGAGCTGGGCCGGCCGACACGCCCTCGCGCTGGCGTCGGCCTGGCCGGTCGTGCTCACCGCACTGTTCCTGCCGCTCGCCGCGCTCCGCTTCCGGAAGGGAGCGAAGTGACCCCTGCAGAACCGGGTGGCGCTGCGACCGCCGCCGTCGACGTCGGCACTCTGCTGCGGCTGGCCTCCACCTCGGTGGAAGCCAGCCCGGCCACCGGCACGCTCATCCTCCGGACCGGCCCGGACGAACGCGAGGTACCGCTGAGCATCGTCATCGAGCCGTTGGTCCGAATGCATCTGACGCAGGACCTCGGTTCCACCTCGGCACGGGCACTGGGTGAAGCTGCCGTCGCCGCGGTGGGAGCGGTTGCCGACCGGAACATCCGATTCGACCGACGCACTGCACGCTGGTACAGCACCGAGCCCGAACGGTCTGACCTGATCGACGGGATCGTGCACGCGTTCGTCGTCGGTGGTGTCCCGGCCCGCCCCGACCATCACGCGACAATCGAGATCGTCGTACACGTCGACCCACACGGCCGTCCCTGGGCCCGCAGGACGACGGCCGGCGGCGAGTCCGCAGTACGGGACATTCTGTTCGCCGGTATCGACGTGTGGAAGCCACTGGGCCGACTCCTGGACAGCCCCGGAGCGACCGAACTCGACGACGAGGAACTGGTCGAACTGCTGTCGCCGGCAGTGTCCGACACACTCGCCACGCGCAACATTCGGCTGACGTGGGACGAGAGCGTGTCCGTGCCGTCCGCCACCGTACGGCTCGACGATGTCTCCGAGTCGGGCTCGTCCCTGCACTGGGCGCTGTCGTTCTCGGGCGGAACACTCACCCCCACCGAGATCAGCGAACTCGCCGCCCCCCAACGACCCGTCGTCCGGGTCCGGGACACGTGGGTCGTCCGTAGCGCAGCCGACCTCAAACTGGTCCGCAGATCACAGAAGGGTTCCCTCAACGCTGGCGAGACGACAGCAGCGCTGCTCACCGGGCGTCTGCCGAGCGGCGACCGGGAAGTCACCGTCGTTTCGAAGACGGAGCTGAGCGCGGCCCTGCGCAGACCCTGTCGGGCCGAGGACGTGCCGGTGCCGACGGGCATCGCCGGGTCACTGCGGGCATACCAGCGGGAAGGTCTGGCGTGGCTGGCACGCAACGCCGCGCTCGGACTGGGGTCGTGCCTGGCCGACGACATGGGACTCGGCAAGTCGCTCACCGCCATCGCCTTCCACCTTCACCTACGCAGCCACGGCATGACAGGGCCGACGCTCGTCGTCTGTCCCGCCTCGGTTCTCGGTGCGTGGGAGCGCGAGGTAGGTCGCTGGGCACCACGCGAGACCGTCCGCCGCTACCACGGCGACGGACGGATTCTCGACCCGACCGCCGACATCACCCTCACCACCTACGCGACCATGCGGCTGGACGCGGACGAGTTGAGCCGGCAGCACTGGAACCTACTGATAGCCGACGAGGCCCAGACGGTGAAGAACCCCCGCTCGCTGATCGCCCAGGCACTCCGACGGTTCCAGGCCAGACATCGGCTCGCGTTGAGCGGGACGCCGATCCAGAACAGCCTCGACGACCTCTGGGCGATCATCGACTGGACCACCCCGGGGCTGCTCGGCAACCGCACACTGTTCCGCCGCCGTTTCTCGACGCCCATCGCCAAGGGTGACGAGGCGGCTCGCGAACGCCTGAACGACCTGACCAAGGTCGTCGTCCTGCGACGCCGCAAGAGCGACCCGGGCATCGCACCCGAACTGCCACCGAAGACGTTCCTCGAACTGAGCGTCCCGCTCTCGGACGAACAGATCGGCCTCTACCAGGCACTTGTCGACGAGAGTCTCACCGACATCAGCCAACTCGACGAGATCGAACGACGGGGCCGCATCCTCAAGCTGCTCACCGAGCTCAAACAGGTCTGCAACCATCCCGCGCAGTTCCTCGACGAGTCCACCCCGATGCTCGCCGGCCGTTCCGGCAAGCTCGACGCGCTCCTGGACATCACCAACATCTTCGTCGCGGAAGGGGCCGCCGGTCTCGTCTTCACCCAGTTCGTCAAGATGGGCGAGCTGATCCTGCGGCATCTGAGGGACCAGAGGTTGAGGGTGGGCTTCCTCCACGGCGGGTTGAGCCTGCCCGATCGGCAACGACTCGTCGATGGCTTCCAGGGCGGCGAGTTCGACGTACTCGTCCTGTCCCTGCACGCGGCCGGGACAGGACTCACCCTGACCAGGGCCGAACACGTCGTCCACTACGACCGGTGGTGGAACCCTGCCGTCGAGGATCAGGCGACCGACAGGGCGTACCGGATCGGCCAGACCCGCCCGGTGCAGGTCCACCGCCTGACCAGCGAGGGCACGCTGGAGGAACGCATCGCCGACCTGCTCACGCGCAAGGGTGCGCTGGCCGACGCGATCCTGGACGTCGAACAGTCGGGGCGCACGTTCACCGAACTCGACGATGAGGACCTCAGCCGCCTCGTGAAGCTCCAGTCGGTGACCTCGTGAACCGCCGCCCGCAGTGGGCCAGGGCCTGGCGTGACGTGGTGCTGGCCCTGGCCCTAGATGACGAAAGCGCCAAGCATGCCCGGAAGATCACGCGGCAGGCCGGAGTCGAAGCGGTCGAGATCCGCCCCGGCAACGCTTCCGCCGTGGTCCGCGACCGCGGTACGTCATATCCCGTCCGATGGAAGATGCCAACGTTGACCGAGGGTGCCTGGGACCGGCTCGGCGCCGAACTCCTGCACAGGCCACTGGCGGTGGTCGGTCTCCTCCGCGAGAACGACACGTCACCCCTTGAAGAGGACCTCGCAGATGTCCTCGACGACCTCATCCCGTCCGGACACCTTCTCGACGCCAGTTGCGGCTGTGACGACTGGATCGCGCCATGCCGTCACGCGCTCGCGGTGGGGACCGCAATAGCGGACGTAATCGAAGCCGACGTGTGGAAACTGTTCGAACTACGCGGCCGGACCAGGAACTGGCTCATCGAGATCGACGCCGCCGCCCGGGCTGACCGTCTCCTCCGCGACGCCGGATACCGATGACTGGCTTGCTCTCCACGAAGCCATCACCACCGCGATCCTGCTCGGAAACCGGCCTGATCCTCATTGGCGTCACCCTCAGCCGAAGGCAGTCGACCGTACGTACTCGAAACTAGTCCTCTTATATTCAACAGCCCACGCCATCTGCCGAAATCGCCGGTACCCGAAGCACGGGTGCCGGCGATTGAACCCGGCATCACCGGTAGGAAACAACCAGTCTCACGGAATCCTTCACCACAACGTGTCCGTCCGGCTCCTCAAACGGCCGGTACGCGGTGATGGTGGGCTGAGCAGCCCGATCTCGATTCCACTCGTGGATCTGGGCGCAAAGCCGACCAGCCAGCGCCGCACCATCCGCGCCATGTCCGATCGCGCCCAACTGCCAGCGAGGATCAGTGCCCCCAGCCCGACGCAGAGCGAGGTACGCCAGCGAACTGCCCTCGACGATGGCAGGGCTGCGGACCGGGATCGCGGGCGTACATAGGCCAGCCTTGACAGCGTCCGAGTGGGCGGTGATACGGCACGTGCCTGGCTCGGCGGCGGTCAGACGCAGCCAGATACCGTCGAACGACTCATCGCCGCGCACCACTGTGTCGGACCAGGTGGAGGTTTTCGCCTCGCCGCACACGCCCCGTAGCGCATCCGGGTTGATGGGCTGGTCGGCGTCCCAGTAGAGACTGACGTGGCCGTCGGGGTCGATGGGGCTGCTGTGCTCACCGGCCTGGCCCACCATGGGCACGAACCCGCACAGCTCGACCGACTCGGACCGAAGCAGACCGTTCTCCTCTTTGACGAAGGCGATGGATCGGGTCTGGCCTCGCCACCGCAGCGGCACCACCATCCGGCCACCCGGGGCGAGCTGATCCCACCAGGCCGCCGGAATGTCCCACGGGCCGACGGTGACGATGATGCGGTCGTATGGGGCGCACGCCTCGTCACCGAGCGCACCATCGCGGGTGATAACCCGAACATGCTGGTAGCCGGTGGCGTCAAGGTGCCGACGTGCGCCGGCTGTTACCTCTTCGTCTATGTCGATCGTGGTGACCTGCCCGGTTGGCCCGGTCAGGTACGCCAGCAGGGCGGCGTTGTAGCCGGTGCCGGCTCCGATTTCGAGGATGCGGTCGCCGGGGTTGACGGCGAGCTGGTCGAGCATGGAAGCGACGAGGGATGGTACGGACGCGCAACTGAGCGCTGCGCCGTCACTGGCGCGCTTGGTAATGACCGCCAGGTCGACGTTGTACGCCTCTTCAACAGGGCTGTCGGGAACGTACCGGTGCCTCTCCACCGTGCGCAGGGCGTCTTCGACGCGCGGCAACGTAGGGCGGGCCTGGGTGATGAGATCGACCATGCGGGCGCGTAGCACCTCGGGCGGTGTGCTGATGGCAGTAGTCATCGGTCTCCTTCTCAGTCGGCGGTCTTGGGTGTCAGCTCAGGAGCAGGCAGGTGTCCCATTGGGGTGTCGCTGGCGAGGTGGCCGCTGTGGCGGCTAAGGCCAGGTCAACACCTGTCGCGCCCTCTAGCAAACCATCCCCCGATGCCTTGTGGTGGTGTGCATATGCCCGAGTTTGCTCCCGTAGGTAGGAAACCCGGTCGGCTAGCCCCATGTCGTTGATGCTGTCCTCCGCGATGCGCGAAGCCGTCACCGTGAGCCCGGCCCAACCGTGGCACAGTGTGGGATTGTCCAGCTGGTCAACCTGTCGCGGGTCGGTGAGACAGGCCGCGAACGCCCGCTCAGCGTGCTGCTGCCGCCGGGTGTCTCCGAGCGCGATACCGGCGAGCTGTTGAGCGCGGGCCAACCCCGGGGTGCCGTAACACCAGGACGGCCGTGGTGGGGTTTCCCGACGAACAGTGTGGGTGGGCCATTCGGACCGTGAAATCATCTCCGGCCACCAGATGGAGGGGGTGCTGCCGCAGCGCCACCGGTCCAACCAGGTGCAGATCCGATCAATGCTCGCAGCCTGTCCGCTCACGGTGACGCCGCGTCTCATCGCCAACGACAATAGCGACAGCGGGCCGGCGATGCCGTGAGCCATGCCTAGGTTGCAGTGGCCCCCGGGCCACTGGGGCGAGGGCCGGTCGGCTGGCCCATGGTGGGACCACCAGCCGGGCAAGGTTCCGCCGCCAACCACCAGCGGTTGCGTCAGCCGCACCAGATAGACCAGAACCTCACGCAGCAAGTCGTCGTGGCGGCGATGCAACAGATACGCGCCGATACCGGTCAGGCCGCTAATCAGATCGAACTCTCCGAGCGTGGGGAGCTGCTGCCAGTCGATGCGGTCGTGGGCTCGCGCCAGGCGCTGCTGGGTAGCTGTGGCGATGTGTCCGTCGAGGGCATCCAGCGTGCCGGCCCAGGCGGGCTGCTCGGCGCAGTGCAGGACGAACGCGACGGCAGGTGCCCCGAGGTACAAGCTGCTGTTGTCGGCGTGCGCGTCGATGGAGTGCCCGGTCATGGCGGCGGCCCATCGTTGCGCCGTGCTCCACGAGCCGGTGCCGGCGCGGGCGGCGTGGATGTGTAGCAGGGCGATTCCGGGCGCACCGGTCGCCAGGCATTGGTTCCAGTCGGGCGGATGTGTCCCGGTCACCGGTCGGCCTCGACCTGTTGCCGGGCCTGGTGGGAGAGGGCCAGTTGGCGGGCGAGGCGTCGACACACGGCCTCCCCGTCCGGGTCGACCCCGGTGGCCCGGTTGTGATGCATGTGAAGCAGCGACTCCAACACCGGATCGATGCTGCGATCGGGCAGGTGCCGCCGGTAGGTGGCCAGGGCGGCGGCGCGGGCCTGGCGGGCAACGGCAACATCGGGCGGCCACGCGGTCGAGTCACGTTGGACCAGGGCGATGGCCTCCTCGAACACCGCCCGGTCTGCAACCGGCGCGACCGGTGCCGGCTGGTCTATCAGCCAGCGGAGTGCGTCGTCGTCGCCAAGCAGCCCACGGGCGATATCCAGCATGTTCGCCGCGCACAGTGCGGTGGGGGACACGGCGGCGGGCGGCAGGTGCCGTAGGCCGACGGCAGCCACCCGGGAGTCGGCCACGAACACCTCCTCGGCGGCGAGCATGGCTGGCCCGTGCCCGTAGCGGCCGACCTCGGGGTGGTAGGTGTCGATGGCCAAATCCCCTGCCGTGCCGGTGGCTCGTAGTCGTTGTGCCCAGTCACCGACCGCAGAAATGCAGGTGGCGTAGTGGTCGGGGCTGGTGGTGCGGATGCGTAGCCGCAGGTGGTCGGTTTCGGTCAGGCTCCGGTACCGGATGAACCAATGGGGCGTGTCGTGTCCGATTGCCGTGAGCAGCTCGGGCAAGTGACCGACGATGATCGCATCGAGGCGGTTCGGGTGGGCGTGGAGCCGCACGTTGAGCCACCTGCTCGGAGCTGCTCCGGGAAGCTGCCCGTGGCTGCCGTTGGTGAGGCGGGGCAGGGGGCCGGTAAGGGGGTTGGGTGCGGGCGGCCCGCTCCGGACGAGGGGAAGAACCAGTTCGTGCACGTGGCCGCCGATCCATCCGAGGTCACCTTCGGGGACAGCGTCAACGAACAGGGCCTCGCTGCGCCGTCTGAGGTGCGCGCGGAGGACCGCCACATGAGCAGGCTCCGTGAACGTCAGCCGCAGACTCATGCTGCGGTCGTTATCGCGTAACTCCACCGTCTCGGGGCAGCTCCAACGGTGCCGCCACCGGTCCAGGGCCTGACGCCACTGGTCGTCGTCGGCAGCCTCGGGGGGCAGGTCAATAGCCGAGAGCCGCCAGCTGGCCGGGGAGATGATGGTGCGGCCGTACCGTACTCGCGGCAGGAACGGCAGACGCCGGGCGGCAGATCCCCAGTCGAATTCGTGCCAGCCAGGGGACGAACCCCGGGCGAGATGGGCGAGGAACCTCGCCAGGGGCGGGGGCTGCTTTTCCAGCGCGAGCCCGGTGAACACCTGCGGTTCGACTACTTGCTGGCGGGACGTGCTGACCAAATGCAGGCGGTTCCTGGTGGCGGTGACGGCCAGGTCGTCGATGTTGATGGTGTGCGCGTCGCGGTGCCGGTGCTCGCCGAGCGTCAGCACATGGGGCAGGTGCGCCGGTACGCGGCTCACGTTCTGTGCGTGCGGGTAGATCGGCGGGAAGGACATCTGGGCCAATAGCGCCCCGTCAATGATGGTGGGCACAGTCCGAAAGACGCGGGTCAGGCTGTCGTCGCCGACCAGATGGGTGAATCGGCCGGTCAGCGTGCCAACGGCACGGGCAGGCGAGATTGTGAGGGTGTAATCGCCTTGTTCCAGGTCGGCGCGACTAGCGGCGTGGATCCGGGTAGCGACCTCCACATGCGGGGGTATGTGCCGCTCGTCGAACGGGCTGTCGCCGGTCAACGCGCGGATCGTATCCGCCGTCAAGACGATCTCCTGCTGGTTGTCGGCGAGCGCCTGCCACGCCAGCCGCAGTAGCTGCTCATCGCGGTCCATCACTGTTTCGGCAGACACCGCAAACACGCTCTCTGGGTAGCTGGCCGGATACCCAAGACCAGCAGCGGTGTCGACGACCTCAGTAACCGGCACGAGGGTGCCGGTGCCGTACCGAGCGACGAACGCCGCGAAGTAGCGCAGCCACGCCGGTTCGCCTGTAGGGCGACGAGTCAGGCGCAGCAGTACGCTCGCCGCCTCTGCTACCTCCTGGCCGACGTGTCGAGGTACGCGTATCGCGCAGTCGAGGCGCAGATCCTCCGCGAGAGGGGTGCGGCCCGCCGGCGACAGCGCCCTCATACGTGGCGCGAGTGCCTGAGCCTGTCCGCTGCTGAGGTCGCGGTGAATGGTCTCGACGTCGTTCACCAGCGGCGCGAGGGCCGGAATGCTGCTGGCGTGGGTGTCTCGGAGCCGGTCGACGAGGTGACCGAGAGGATCAGGATCGGTCATTGTCGCGCGCAGACAGGTGATCAGGAATCCCTGCTGCACGAGGCTTGCGACCATGGCGTGCGCCGCTGCTCGCCCACCGCCGGGGAAGTCCTGGTTGAGCTTGTCGACCAGGACGTCAACGCGGATCGCCGACGACGTTGCGGCCTGCACAGTTTGCACTGCTGCCGTGTGTCGGATCGACACCCGGGTCGGGCCTTTTGGCAGTTCGAGCCGGTCGCCACGCCGCTCCGCGAGGTCGCTGCACGTCACGTCGAGGCGGGCGAGCAGTTCGGGGTCGACCTCGAACCGGTCGATAAGGTCGGCTACCCACGACGCGTCGGCACGGGCCACAACACGGTGGCCAGTACTCCACCGGACTCTGGCCGTGGAGCCCAGCGACGCGGAGGCGACTCCGGCGAACCGTCCGAAGGGTGTTGACCGGCCGGTGGCGCGCATCGCGTATCGGATGGTGGAAAGGGTGGCACGGCGGATCTGCTTGGGGCGAAGCGAACCGTGGGTGCGGATGTCATCGATGGCGTCCGCAAGGTCGGGACTGGCTTGGCGCACGGCGTCGGCGAACCCAGTCGGGCTGCCCCAGATGTGGTCTAGCCAGTTCCGGCTGTCCTGCATGTCATCGGGGTTGGGCCACCAACCAGGGATGTCGGATATAGACATAGCCGCTGCTCGGAGCAGGCCGACCTCGCGGTGACGGTACAGCGGAGCCATCCAGTCCTCCCAGGCTTTCCCGGTGCGCGGGGCCGGCGTGATGCTCCGGCCCCGCGCCATTAGGTTCGGTTAGATCACGCGCCGCTGACGCACGACGACGCACATGTTGCGGCGCACCCGTCGTCGGTGGCGCACGCCCGACCCGGGGTCGCGATGCCCTCGACGGGCGTGACGACGATGTCGAGGCCGAACACGTCCGCGTCGGACTCCAACAGTTCGATCGGAGGCATGATCATCGTTCCTTTCCTTGGGTTGAAGGTGTGCGAGCAAGCGGGGCACCCTTTTGGGTCCTCGTCATTCCGTCGGCCTAGACGCTGCCCTTGCCGCTACAGAAGTCGCATCCGACCCCCTTGCAGGCGGGGCATTGACTGCGAATGGCCGACGTCAGTTCGAGAGTGCCGGCTTCCGGCACGAGGGCGAGGGTGCCAGAAGCCGGCACGAGAGGTAGCTCCATTGACATGCTGATCTCCGACTTGAGGATGGGCCTTCTAATCAGCTCCGGCCGACTAGCTTGCCCTCATGCTCGCGTCCAGCAGCCCCGGCGGGGACGTGCGTGACCGTCACAGCCAGTGTCACCACCTGTGGAGGGTGCAATCCCCGTGTGCGCTTCCGCGCGGTGCTTCGATGCCCGGCCTCCAGCGCGTATTCTCACTGGCGCGGGCAGCCAAGGGAGTCGAATGGGCGGCTACAAGAACCACGCGTTGGCGGAGCTGATAGCCGAATCTGGTCGTACGCGTGCGGCGATTGCCCGGCAGGTCGTACACATGGGCCAAACCGAGCACGGCGTCCGGTTCTGCTACGACTACAGGTCAATCGGCCGATGGCTACAAGGGGCTGTGCCCGAACCGCCAGCTCCCGACGTGCTCGCCATGGTGTTCAGGAGACTGCTGAACCGGCAGATCACCGTCCAGGATCTCGGATTCGATCACGGTGACATGACCCAACGCAGCCTCATCTTCCCGACCAGCCCCGCCATCAGCGTCGATGCGGCTACCGAGCTATGGAGAGCCACCGTGGAGCGACGCCGATTCTTGCAGGGCAGCACATTCGCCTCAATTTTTGCGGTCGAAGCGGCAATAGACTGGCGCGACCTGCCCGACAGTGCACCGTTGACGAAGACTGGCGGCACACTACAAGTCACCACCGCCGACGTTGCCCGTCTACACCAGGCATACGGCGAGTTCGCCCGGCTTGACCACCTGCACGGCGGCGGGTACGCGCTCAACTGGCTACAGCAATATCTCGACGCCGAGGTGACCCCGCTACTGCGTGGCCGCTACACCGATCCTGTCGGCCGTGACCTGTTCCAGGCAGCTGCCACCCTGACGGACATGGCCGGCTGGATGGCGATGGACGCCGGCTCCCAGGGCCTGGCGCAACGCAACTACACCCAAGCGGCAGCGCTGGCCCGGCACGCCGGAGACACCGCCTACAGCGCCTACACCATCGGCAACCTCGCCACCCAGGCCCTGCTGGTTGGGCAAGCCCGCACCGCAGTGCGGCTCGCCCGCACAGCCCGGAACGGTGGAGGACGCGCCGTCACCGCAACCCTTGCCGCCAGGATCCTCACCACGGAAGCCCGCGCCCACGCCCTCGGCGGCGACAAGCACGAAACCTACCGGGCGTTACGGTTGGCCGATCAAGCGATGGCGCAAGCCAACCCGTCCGACGATCCCAACTGGCTGGGAACGTTCAGCCCAGCCCATTACGCGGGATCGGTGATGCACGCCCTGCGTGACCTTGGTGATTACGGTGCGGCCGAGCGCCATGCTGTAGCCGCGATGAACCTGCCCTCCGCGAACATTCGCACCCGCGCGCTACACGCTGTGCTGCACGCCTCCGTCCTGACGGGGCACGGTGATTTGGATGGTGCCGTTGAGATCGCGGCCAAGGCGAGACGAGCTGCTCACGACCTAAAATCCCAGCGACTCAACCTCCGGCTCAGAGAGCTTCATGACAGGTTGGCTGCACATCGTGGCCAGCGTGTCGTTGCCGACTATCTTGAGGGTTCGAACACGCTGTAGCCGGGATGGGTCCCGACGTCCTCCTCGAGGGCGGCACCAATCAGCCGTACCTGCTCGACTCTGTCCAGAACGGTCGGCCAGGTTTCGGGACGTTGGAAGTCACCCTCGACGACGTCGACGCCGGCTCGTGGTGCGAGCGCCTGCGGCTGGCGGGTCACGGCCCGCACCAACAGGTCCACCACGTGACGGCCGGTGTTCCCGGACGCGCCGGTCACTAGGATTGTCATGTTGCTCCTTTCCGGATCCCTGGATGGCGCAATAGACCGCCGCCGTACCGGTTCGCGGCGGCGGTCATCAGGGACGATAGGTGGATTTCCACGCGCTCGCACGTAGCACATGTGTACGAACGACACCGCGTGCCGCGTCCGGCGTACCCGGGACTTCGCACTGCCGTCGGCCGCTACCCGCTGTTCGTGGGCCGCACCGGGCATAGGTTCGATCCGACCGGGAAGGGAGCGCAGGTGGGGTCGTGTCGCTGAACAACCCGCCTGACGATCACCGGGGAGAAGTTATGAGCAGCTCAGCCGCGAGTTCGGCAGCTCCGGACACCATCGTCCTGATCCACGGCCTGTGGCTGACTCCCCGCAGCTGGGAACACTGGATCGACCGCTACATGCGGGCCGGCTACCGGGTCCTCGCCCCCGCCTGGCCCGGCATGGAGGGCGAGGTGGAGGAGCTGCGCCGCGATCCCTCCCCGATCGCCCGCCTCGACATCTCCCAGGTGGTCGACCACTACGAGCAGATCATCTACGACCTGGAGCAGCCCCCGATCATCATGGGTCATTCGTTCGGCGGGACGTTCGTGCAACTGCTGCTGGACCGGGGCCTCGGCAGTGCCGGGGTGGCCATCGACGCCGCGCCGGTCAAGGGCGTGCTGCGGATGCCCCCGTCCACCCTCAAGGCGACCTTTCCCGTACTCCACAACCCGGCCAACCGGCGTCGGGCGATACCCCTCACCCCGGAACAGTTCCACTACACGTTCACCAACACCATGACCCCGGAGGAGTCACAGGAGGCGTACGACCGCTACCACGTACCGGGCGCCGGACACATCGTCTTCGAGGCGGCGGTGACCAACCTCAACCCGTTCACCGCCGACCGGGTGAACTTCACCCGGGAGGATCGCGCTCCGCTGCTGCTGATCGCCAGTGGCGACGACCACCTCGTCCCGCCGAACATGACCAAGGAGGACGCCGGCCACTACCAGCAGTCGAAGGCGATCACCGCCTACGTCGAGTTTCCCGACCGCTCACATTTCACCATCGGCCAGAACGGCTGGGAACAGGTCGCCGACTTCGCCCTCGACTGGGCGGTCAACCCCGAATCCGTCCACGCCCTGCCGGACGGTCGCCGGCCCGGATGAGGTCCGGAACACCGGTGGGTCGTGCATCAGGAAGTCGTGGTGGCTGATGTTCCAGGCGTACGCGCCCGCCATGGCGAACACGATGGTGTCCCCCACCGCTATCCGCCCGGGCTGGTCCGATCGGGACAGCACGTCCTTCGGGGTGCAGAGCTGACCGACCACGGTCACCGGGCCACCGTCGGTCGCCGGTGGCTGCCGGTCCGCTCCGGACCGGGGATGTACGGTGAACGGCTGGGCGTGCCCCTTGGCCGCCGGGGTACGCAGGTGATGGGTGCCGCCGGCCACCACCACGAACCACTCGCCGTGTGACCGCTTGACGTCGATCACCTCGGTCACGTACGAGCCGCAGTAGACGGTCACCGCCCGGCCCGGCTCGACCCGTAACACCACCTCCGGGTACGCGTCGAGGACGCCGGCCAGCGCAGTCCCGTATCCGACCCAGTCGAATCGGGCATCGGGATCGGAGTAGTCCACCGCCATCCCACCGCCCACGTTGACCTCGGTGACCCCGAGCCGCGTCACCGCCCAGTCGACGACCTGCCGGGCCACCTCGGCGGCGACCGGCGCGGCCAGGCCACTGGCCAGGTGCGCGTGCATCCCGCGGATGCGTACCCCGGGCAGGGCCGCCCGGACGCAGGCCAGTGCCTCGTCCGGAGCCATCCCGAACGGGCTGGGTCCGCCGCCCATCACCAGGCTCGCGCCGGGCACCGCCACCGGCAGGTTCACCCGCAGCATCACCTCGGCCCGGCGGTCGGCGGCACTGGCCAACCGGTCGAGCCGGTGCAGCTCCGTGATCGACTCGACGTGGAACCGGCGTACCCCTGCAGCCAGCCCGGCGGACAGATCCGCGACCGTCTTGCCCGGTCCGCCGAAGGCAGCCGCCCGGTGCCCGGGCAGTACGGCGGCCAGATGGCGCAGTTCGCCGCGACTGGCGACCTCGAACCCGTCCACCAGCGGGGCGAGGGTACGCAGGATCGCCGGATCCGGGTTGGCCTTCATCGCGTACAGCAGCTCGACCCGGTCCGGTAGCGCGGCCCGGATGGCCGTGGCGTGCCCGGTCAGCGCGGCCAGGTCGTAGACGTAGACGGGACGGGTCATCGGGCAGCCCTCCACAACGGGTTGGGCACCGGCACGTATCCGGCCTGCCGGTCGGCGGCCCGGTGCCAACGGACCAGGAGATTGGCCTTGGCGACCAGCGGCTCGCCGGTCAGCAGGGGACGCAGCGCCGGCGGATCGCCGAGTTGGGCGGAGGTTCCGGCGATGATGTCCCGCAACGTGGCCCAGAGCGTCGGTTCGATCCCCGGCCGGGCGTCGGCCAACGCGCCGGCGAGGCTGGCCAGATGGTTGACCAGCAGACAGTAGGCGATCCGCCGATAGGCGCGCTGGGCGTCGTAGGCGATCGACCTCGGCAGCCCGGCCGGCCAGTCGCCGATCCGTTCGACGTCCAGCTTGACCCCCTCCAGGTCCCGCAGCAGCATCCGGACCGGCTGTCGTGCCGCGTCCAGCACCACCACCACGTTCTGCGGATGCGCCTCGTGCACGATGCCGTGCTCCACCCACAACCGCAGCACCGCTGGAACGAGCAGCCCGGTGTAGGCCCGCCACCAACCGACCGGATCGGGTACGGCCAGCGGCCCGGTGGCCAGCGCCGCCGCCAGCAGCGGTGTCTCACCGGGCCGCAGGTGTGGCCGCAGCCCGGTACGCAGGATCGTGCCGTACGCCTCGTCCGGACCGGGCAGGTCGACCGTGCGGTAGGCCGGCTCGGCCAGCAGCGCCACCCCCGCCGGCAGGGGAACGTCGGCCAGCAGCCGGGTCAGGGCGACCGCCCCGGTCAACTCGTACCGGGCGTTCTTGCGTAGGCAGTTCGTGATCCGTACGTGCAGGCTGGCCTTGACGAACAGGTCGGCCGTCGGGGCGTACAGGGTCCGTACGCTGGCCGTCGGCCGCAGCGGGACACCGGCCGGGCCGAGATCACGCAGCCGAGCGTCGAGCGGCCCGGTCAGCGCCAACTGCCACGGGTGCACCGGCAACGCCACGTGCCCGGCCGGCGTGGCCGGTGGGTCCAACGCCGCGATCAGCTCGTCGAACGGCCCGTCCTCGGCGACCAGTTCCCGAGGCACCCCGATCCAGTGCAGTCGTACCGCCACCCGCAGTTCCGGGGCGTACGCCTCCCAGGCGGCCGGATCACCGCTGCGCCACTTCGGGGCGGGGTGGTGCGGGTGGCCATAGAGCAGGGACTGCTCGGAGTCCACGTACGCGTCGATGGCCGGATCGCCGACCGGCGTCGGATCCTGGTCCGGTCGGCCGTCGAGCAGCCCACGCACCGCGTCCCGGCTGGCCACCACCTGCCCGACGAACTCGTCGTTGCCGATCCCGGTACGCCGGTCGAGTTCGGCGGCGATCAGCTCGGCGAGTTCGGGCACCTCGACCGGGGTCCACCGCCGGTCGGCCAACTGCCGGACCGGCCCGGTGTAGCGGTGCGCCCCAACCGGCGACACCCGGTCGACGGCGCAGCTCAACAACACCCCGGTACGGGGCAGCCAGGCCAGCATCTCGTCGGCGTCGACGGTGGCGGTACCGTCCGGTCCGGCGACCTCACGGACGAGGCAGCCGAAGAGAGCGTGTGCCGAGGCAAGGTCGGCGGCGGAGACAGCGACGGTCATACGGTGACTCGCAGATAGTTCGGTCCGGTACGCCGGTAGCACTTGTTGATGTCGGTGCAGCCGAGGCGCTGCTTCGGCAGCAGGGTGCCGGCGGTGAGCATCGCCTTGACCGGCAAGCGGTCGGTGGCCAGCAGTCGTTCGGTCAGCAGTTCGGCGGCCGGGCCGCCACCCCACCGGCTCTGGTCACCACCCGGTCGGTCCCGGCCACCAGCCCACCGGCCCTGGTCACCACCCCACCGGTCCCGGGCGGCGACCAGCCGGGGCCGTAGCGCGGCGGCGGGGGACGGAACGTCGACGCCCTCCCCGGCGAGGGCCAGCAGCGGCGCTGCCGCCGCCAGGTGCAACGTGATCGTGGTGAACACGTCGGCCAACTCCCCCGGGTCGTGCACCAGCATCCGCCGGTCGCGTACGGGCAGCGTCGAGTGCCGCAGGTCGAGCCGGGCACCGTCGTTGTCCTTGTAGAGCAGCCGAAGCCGACCGCCGGGGCCGACGACCAGGTGCAGGTTCTGCGGATGGGCCTCCAGGGCGATGCCGTGGCGCAGCCACAGGTGTACGTGCCAGTCGAGCAGCAGGTCCAGGTAGGACTCGACGAGTGGAACCGGATCACCGCCGGTCACCCGCTCGGCCACCGTCACCCCGGTCTCGTCACGGGCGGCCAGCGCCGCCACCGGGATCACCACCGTGTCCGCCAGGTCGGGTGGATAGCCCCGGAGCAGGAACGCCCGCAGTTCGTCGCCGTCGTGGTGGCCGTACCGGCTCTCGTCGGTGTGCAGCACGCGGCCGTGGAACGCCGGTTCGGCGGCGGCGATCCGATCCAGCAGCCCGGCCATGATCGCGCCGTCGGCCAGGGTGTCGGGCTTGAGCGTCCGCCGGTTGCGCACACCCAACGTCGCGGTGGGCAGCGGCAGCTTCAGGTGCGTGTACGGGTCGTCCGCCAGCGCCACTGTCCGCATCGACAGGGTGGGACGCACCTCGACGGCCGGCCGGTCGATCACCGGCAGGCCAGCCTGTTCGGCGGTGAGCGGATGCACCGGCAGCAGCACGGTGTCCGGGTCGTCCGGCACCGGCCACCAGGGGGGCAACCGTTCGGGTAGCCGGGTCCCGGACCGGGGTGTCGGCAGCCAGCGCAGCTGGAAGGTGGGGGCGTGCTCCGGCGCGTACGCCCGCAGTTGCCCGGCGTCGAGTCCGTGCCGGCACCGGTCGGTGGGGTAGACCGGGTGGCCGGCATACGCGGCGACCACCTCGTCCAGCAGTGCCCCGGGCATGCCGGTCGGGTCGATGGCCCGGCGGGCGGCGATCGAGGCGTACACCCGTGGTCGTGCCTGCTCGGCCAGCCGGCGGGCCAGCAGGTCGGCCCGGCACTCGTCGACCAGGTCCGCCCAGCCGGCCTCGGCTTCCGGGTCCTCCTGCGGGGCCAGCAGGGCCAGCAACGATTCGAGCCGATCCACCTGGTAGGGCTGCCCACTGTCCGGGTGCAGGTAAACCACCGGTCGTACGACGCGGACGGTGTGCTGGAAGCCGTCCGGGCGGATCGGTATCCGCAGCAGCCCGGCCGGGATCCGCACCTGCCACCAGCCGTCCCCGGCGGGTTCGCCGACACTGTCCAGGCCGAGGTGGTCCTCCCGCAGCAGCGCGTCGAGCACCCGGACGAAGACCTGTCCCTCAAGCACGTCGGTCACTTAGCTGATCTCCCAGCGCAGGTCGGCCCGGAAGGCGTTCAGGGTGTCGCGGACGGCGGCCGGGCCGGGACCGATGGCGTGCAGGACCGCCAGGTAGTCGCGGTTCGTACCGGTCCGGTGGATGCTGCTGCCGGGTCGACTCAACGGGCGACAGTGCAGTCGTACCCCGTCCCGGTGGTCGTCGACCGCGCCGGGGGCGGCGACGAGTGTCCCGGACCGGTCCGCGCAGACGTACTCGACGAGGGCATGCCGGGGCACGGAGCCCGGATCGGGTACGGCCAGCGCGGTCAGCGGCTCGCCGAGGTGCAGCCGGATGACGTACTCGAAGATCGGGATGTCCAGCAGTTCCGCCAGGATCAGGTCCATCCGGTCCCCGATCAGCCGGTAGTTCACCTCGATCAGTCGCACCCGGCCGTCGTCCTGGACGACGTACTCGGTGTGGCTGGCACCGAACGAGACACCGAGCGCGTCCAGTTGTGCCCGTACCTGCTCGGCGGCCGGGTCGGCGGCTGGCGGTGCCCACTCCAACGTCTGCTCGGTGAAGGTTGGCGGTGGCCCGAGCCCGGTCCGCCACCCGCCGACCGGGACGATGTTCGTGCTGTCGCCCAGGGTGTCATAGGTGCGTAGCTCGCCGGCCAGGTACTCCTCGACCACCAGCGCCGGGTCCGGTCGACGGCGGCGGATCTCGGTGATCCGGGCAACCAGTTCGTCGGCGTCACCGACCAGGTAGGCGTCCTCGCTGGCGACCCCGGCACGGGGCTTGACCACCACCGGGTAGGGCAGTCGTGACGCGGTACGGCCGGGATCGTCACCCGGCCCGATGATGACGCTGAGTACGGTGTCCAGTCCGGCGGCGGCCACCGTCTGCCGGGTCAGTGCCTTGTCCTTGCACCGCCGGGCGGCCTCGGGGTCCTTGCCGGGCAGTCCAATGCAGTGTGCCGCCAGTGCGGTGACGGCCTGGAGGTGGTCGCTGTTGGACAGCAACGCGGCGGGTCGTTCGCCTGCGGTGGTCGCCGCCACGACGGCCGCCGGGTCCCGCACCGCACAGCGTTGCACCGGTACGTGTGGCGGCCAGTTCTCCGGCTGGTCGGTGAGTACGGTGACCGGCAGCCCGAGTCGGCTGGCGGCCGGCAGGAAGCCGTCGAGGACGGCGTCGGTGGGGTTGAGCGCGGTCAGGTACAGCCGCACAGTGGACCCTCCGATCACGACATGACGCGCCTGTTAGGCCAGGCTAGCCTAAGGAAAAGGAAGGTTCGGGCGCGACCCGCCAACGGGTTGCCAGAGCAGCGGGAACTCAGTCGCGGGTGTCGCGGTCCCCACCCGGGTCGCGGTCCCCACCCGAGTCACGGCCCCTACCCGAGTCACGGCCCCTACCCGAGTCGCGGTCCCCACCCGAGTCACGGCCCCTACCCGAGTCACGGCCCCCGCGCGGCGGCAGGTCGGCGACGGCATCGGACATCGACCGGCCGTAGTTGGTCAGGGCGTCCCCGGCCAACTCGTCCTCGTCCTGGGTCGCCTCGGCCGCAGCCGTACCCTGCACCCCGTAGCGGGCCAGCACCCGCTCCCGGTCGGCGATCGTGTGCTCGCGGTTGGCGGTCTGCGCGTCGGCCATCATGGTGGTCCGGCCGGCGAGGATCCGCCGCACCTCGCGACGCTGGTGCCACGGTTTACCCACCGCCATCAGCAGCAGCCCCACGACCACGTAGCCCGCCATCAGCAGCAACGCCCGGGAGTACGGCTCCCCCACCCCGTACAGCGTGCGCTTGATCATCTCCGTCATGCCGAAGCCCACCACGAAGGGCTGGAGCGTCTGGAAGAAGGCGGGCAGCATCCAGGTCGGGTACGCCGCACCGGACGCCGGCACGGACAGGAACACGAAGATCAGGATCGCCGGCAGCGCGATGAACCGCCCGACGAAGTAGCTCAGCCCGTTGACCGTAAGACCGATCGCGACGATCCAGCCGATGGCGATCAGCACCAACTGCCAGAAGTGCCCCCTGACCGCGCCGATCAGCGGCCCAGCGAGGATGTTCGCCAACAGCGAGGCGACGACCGCGCCCCCGACGATGACCGCGACCCGGGTACGTTGCCGCAGCGGCGCGCCCAGCATCCCGATGAACATGGCGACCATGTACCCGCCGATGCACCAGGCCAGCATCAGGTACATCGTGGTCATGCCGAACGAGTCGTGCGGCGGCAACGGGGCGAGGTCGGTGACGGTCAGGTGTTGTCGCCGCGCCGCGTAGGCCGGCGTCACGATGGTGGAGGCGAGGTTCGCCGCCTGGAACTGGTGGGCGCTGGCGACGTACAGCGTCGTATCCGGGCCGGTCGGGTCGACCAGTGCACCGATGACCGTACCGTCGCGGACCGCATCCCGGGCGGCGGTCACGCTGTCGTACGGCCGGTAGTCGACGGTCTGACCGGTCACCTGCCGCAGGGCGGACAGGATCGGGGCGTCCGCCGGGGCCACCACCCCGATCGGGACCTCCCGGGGCACCGGCGAGTGGAATGCCGCGATGTAGCAGAGGCAGAACAGGATGATGAACACTGCGGGCAACCACAGTTGCAGGCCGACGAGCTGCATGGCGGGCGGCATCCGGCTGTACAGCCGCCGGTAGGCGCCGGTCAACCGCCGCAGTCCGGTGGCCGTCGGGGCCTGCCGCTGACCGGTCATGACCGACCGGTCCGTTCTCCACGAAGCCGCGTCACGGGGCCGATGACCACCCTGGCAATTTATCCAACCCTGCACCTTTTAGCGTTGTATCGTCCGATCCAGTGCTTTTAGAGCTATTTCACGGCTGAAGCAGCGGGAGGCGGCATGCGGCGCATCGACATGGGACATAGGCGGATCCAGGCAGCCGGTGCACTGTCCCTGCTCGGGCTCACCGCCGTACTGACCGGCGCGACGGCAGCAACAGCCAGCGTGCCACCACCGACCGCGGACACCTCCGTGGTTACGGTGAAGGTCGGTGCCGACCGCACGGGTACACAGAACAGCGACGTCTCCCCGCTGCCCGGTGTCCAACTCGGCCTGTTCGCCACCGCCGACGCCGCCACACCGATCAACGGCACCTGGGCGCTGTGTACCTCCGACGCGGACGGGGACTGCAACTTCGTCGTCCCCGCCACCGGGGTCGAGGGTGCGAACCGGAACCTGCAACCGTTCGTCAAGCAGATCGCCGTACCGGCCGGCTGGTTCATGAACCCGGCGCTACGGACCGGCCCCGGCAGCGGTTCCGGCTCGCAGGCCACGCCGTACCAGTTCCAGACCCCGCCGCTACAGGGTGGCAACACGTACTCCTCCACCAGCGACTTCATGTTCAGTACGGACAACGTGCTGCGCAGTTCCTCCATCGGCATCTGGCAGCAGTCCCGGGTCAACCCGACGTTGGACGGCAACTGTGGCCTGGACGTGGCGTTGCTGCTGGACCTCTCCGCCTCGGTCGGCAGCAACCTGCCCAACCTCAAGGCAGCGGCCGACACCTTCGCCGACTCGCTGGTGGGCACCCCGTCCCGGATGGCCGTCTTCTCCTTCTCCGCCACCTCGCCCAGTGCCGGGGCGGACGCCAACCACCCCGACCTGGTCTCGGTGTCGACCCAGTCCGGAGCGGACACGTTCAAGGCCCAGTACGCCAACTGGCAGATCGCCCCCGGCACCAACTGGGACCAGGGACTCTTCCAGGTGGCCCAGGCGCAACCCCACTACGAGGTGCTGGTCGTCCTCACCGACGGGAACCCGACCCGCTACGGCGCCAACCCGCTCCAGGGTGACGGTTCGAACACCCACTTCCGGGACGTCGAAACCGGTATCTTCTCGGCCAACGCCGTCAAGGCCGAGGGCACCCGGGTGCTGGCCGTCGGGGTGGGAGCCGGCGTCACCGGCATCACGGCGCTCAACCTGGCCGCCATCTCCGGTCCCGTCGCCTTCGACGGCAGCAACACCGCCACCGCCGACTACTACCAGACGAGCGACTACGCACAGGCCGGGGAGGCGTTGCGCGAACTCGCCCTGACCCGGTGCACCGGCGGCGTCTCCGTCGTCAAGCAGATCGTCCCGGCGACCAACACCGGTGAGGACGTCACCGGCGCCACCCCGGCCGGCCCGGGTTGGGAGTTCACCGCCACCACGACGACCCCCGGCATCGGCGGACTACCCGACAGCCAGCCGACGACCTCGGACGGCACCGGTTCGGTCGCGTTCGAACTGGAGTACCCCGCCGGGACCCCGACTGCGGAGGTGACCGTCACCGAGACCCAGCAGACCGGTCACACCCTGGTCACCCCGGGCGGCAACAACGCGGTCTGCGTCAACCTCGAGAACGGCGCACCGGTGGCCGTCACCAACACCGGCGATGCCGGTAGCCCCGGCTTCACCATCGACGTGGCCAGCACCGCAGCGGTCAGCTGCACCGTCTACAACCGACCACTGCCGGCCGCCACCATCACCGTACAGAAGCGGTGGATCATCGACGGCACCACGTACGAGAACGGCAACCAGCCCGACGGCTTCACCGCCCGACTGACCCTCACCGGTCCCGGCTCCGCCGGTCCGATGCAGCAGGAGTTCGGCAGCCCCCGCTCCGGCTACGTGATCGGATCCAGCACCACCATCGACGAGTCGACCACCCTGCGGAACCCGAACTGCCGGATCGACAGCAGGCGCATCACCGGGCGCGACGGCGAGCCGGTCGACCTGCCGGTGCCGCACACCGCCACGCTGACCCAGCCGAGCACGAGCTACACCATCACCAACCGGGTGACCTGCACGGGCCTGCCGGTCACCGGCAGTTCCACGACCTCGGTCGCCACGGTGGGTGGCATCCTGCTGGCCACCGGTGCCGGCCTCGTCACGGTCGCCGCACTCTGGCGTCGCCGTCCGGTTCGGCCACTCCGCTGACCCGACCCGGCCGGTAGCCCGACGTACGACTCCCGGTGGGCCGGTGCGCCCACCGGGAGCGGTCAGGTACTACGTGGCGGAACCCCGAGTACGGCACACGCCTGCCGGTACATCCGCACCACCTCGTCGATCAGCTCGCCCCGGGTCGGCTCGTCGATCGGCATCTGGTCGAGCCGGTCCCGGTAGGCGTTCTTGTAGTCGCGCGGGTCTTCGGGTCCCAACGGACCGACGACCGGCCGCGACCACTTCGTATACAACCTCACACCGGGCAGCCAGATCACCGACTACGTCGGCATCAGCAACCGCAGCGACCGCCCGCAGGCCTTCACCGTGTGCGGCACCGACGGCTTCACCACCAGCGATGGCGCGTTCGCCCTCCTGCCGGCCAGCCAACTGGCCACCGACATCGGCACCTGGGTCCACTTCGACCAACGCAGCTACACCGTGCCCGCCGGCAAACGCCTGGACATCCCGTTCCGTCTCTCGGTGCCGACCAACGCCACCCCGGGGGACCATGCCGGTGGCGTGATCACCTCCATCCCGCAGGTACAGGTCGCCGCCAACGGCCAGCAGGTCAACGTCGACCGGATCGCCGCCCGGATCTACCTGCGGGTGGCCGGCCCGACGCAACCCACGGTCGCGGTGGAGACGATGCAGGTCAGCTACGACAATCCGGTCAACCCGATGGCCGGCGGCAGAAGCGTCCTAAGTGGACATAGTCGGAGATCGTCCAGTGATCCAGGGTCGGTCAGGCATTTATATATGGAGGTTTAACTGAAGGTCGACGGTGGATGTACGGCTAGCATCACCACCGACCGAGGCCGCCGGCACCGGTGGTCCACCATGGGGAGGAAAAGTGGTGCAGGGATCCGGCGAGTACACCTTCCCTGCTTCCTCCGCCCAGGAGTGGATCTGGCTGGCCAGCCAGATCGGCACCGACGCCGCCGCCTACAACCTGCGCGGAAGGTCCCACCTCCCCCCGACGGTCGACGCCGACATCGTCCGCTCCGCCCTCACCGAACTGGTTCGACGGCACGAGCCGCTGCGCACCACACTGCGGGTGCAGGACGGAACGCTGACCCAGGTCGTGCACTCCGAGGTACCTATCGAGCTGCGCCACCTGGACCTGTCCGACCTCTCCGAGGAGGAACGGCACCAGCGGCTCACCGAGGCCGAGCGGGTCGACCTCGCCGAGCCGTTCCAACTCGACCAGGCTCCCCTGTGGCGGGCCCGGTTCGTCCGCTGGTCGGAGGACCGGGCCCTGGTCAGGATCGCCATCCATCACACGATCTTCGACGGCAACTCGCAGCCGATATTCGACACCGAGCTGCGCGAGCTGTGCCAGGCTGCCATCGAGGGCCGGCCGCCCCGCCTGACCCCGCTCGACATCCAGTACGCCGACTACGCCGCCTGGCAACAGCAGAAGATCAAGGATGGCGGTCTCGACGCGGACCTGGCCTACTGGCAGAAGCAGCTGTCCGACCCACCACCGGTGCACGGGCTGCCCACCGACCGCCCCCGGACCACGGATCCGCAGCGCCCCGGGGCCGAGATCGTGTTCCCGGTGCCCGAGCAGCTGCGTACGGCGCTCGGCCTGTGGCAGGGAGCGAGTCCCGCGATGGTGCTGCTGGCCGCCTACGCGACCCTGCTGCACCGGCTCAGCGGCGACCGGACGCTGCTGATCGGACTCCCGGTCGGGGGGCGTGACCGGCCGGAACTCACACCGCTGATCGGAATGTTCGTCAACACCCTGGTCCTCAAGGTCGACCTGACCGGCGATCCGACCTTCGGCCAGCTCGTCGACCGGGTCCGCGACACCATGCTGGCGGCCTGGGAACACCAGGAACTCCCCCTCCCCCGGCTGGTCGAGGCACTGGCACCACCCCGGACCCCCGGTGTCCAGCCGCTCTACCAACTCGGCTTCAACTACCTCGGCAAGGTGGGTGGCCTCAGCACCAGCAACGGGGTGGCCCACGAGGAGCTGCTGCTGGAGCTGCTCGAGACCGAGGGACGGCTGGAATACCGCCGCGACCTGTTCGACGCCCGTACCGCCGAACGCATCGTCCAGCGTTACCTGCATCTGCTGGAGACCGCACTGGCCAGCCCGGACACCCGGCTGTCGGCGCTGCCCGTCATGGCCGGAGCGGAACGACAGCTGGTCGTGACGGACTGGGCCACCGGCCCGACCGGGCAGGACGGCCCCGGCATCGTCGAACTGTTCCGCCGTCAGGCCGTCGGTCGACCCGACGCGGTCGCCATCCGCGACGGCGGCACCTCGATCAGCTACGCCGAACTCGACCGACGCACCGATCTGCTGGCACAGCGGCTGCGTACGCTCGGTGCCGGGCCGGAGCACCTCGTCGGCATCGCCCTGCCGCGCTCCGCCGAGGTGGTGGTCGCGATGCTGGCGGTCCTCAAGTCGGGCGCGGCGTACGTCCCGCTGGACCCCGCCCAACCACCGCAGCGGCTGGCCTACCTGATGGCCGACGCCGGAACGTCAGTGGTGGTCACCACGGCAGCCCTGCGGGAGACCCTGCCGCCCGGTGACTACACCGTCGTCCACGCGGACAGCACCGACGACGTGCAGAACCCCGATGGGCAGTCGATCGCCACGCACCCGCACCCGCACGCCCTGGCCTACGTCATCCACACCTCCGGCTCGACCGGCCAGCCCAAGGGGGCGATGGTCGAGCACCGGGCCCTCGCCGCCCACGCCACCTGGTTCGTCGACCAGATCGGCGTCACCGCCGCAGACCGGCTCCTGGTCCTCACCTCCCCCAACTTCGACGTCTTCGGGCAGGAGGTCTACCCGGGCCTGGTCGCCGGAGCGACCCTGGTGATCGCCCCGCCGGACGGAGCGCTGAACCCGACCCAGCTGTTCGAGACGGCACGTCAGGAGGAGGTCACCCTCCTGTCCTGCGTACCGACCGTGCTCCGGCACCTGGTGTCCCACCCCGGCCTGGACACCTGCCGGCACGTCCGCAACGTGACGTGCATCGGCGAGCAGCTCACCGGGGACCTCGCCGCCGCCCTGCACGCCATCCTGCCGGTGCCGCTGCACAACCTGTACGGACCGACCGAGGCCACCATCGCGGTCTCCTCGCACCCGGTCGCGCCGGACACCAGGGTCACCGGCCCGATCCCACTCGGTGGCCCGATGGTCGGTGCCCGGTTCTACGTACTCGACGACGACGGTGCACCGACCCCGGTCGGCGTACCCGGGCATCTCCACATCGGCGGTGTCCCGCTCGGCCGGGGCTATCTGCGTCGACCGGCACAGACGGCGGCGGCGTTCGTCCCGGACCCGTTCGGCCCACCCGGTTCCCGGCTCTACCGCACCGGGGACCGGTGCCGCTGGCGACCGGACGAAACACTGGAGTTCCTGGAACGACTCGACCGGCAGGTGAAGGTCAACGGCGTACGGGTGGAACTCGGCGAGATCGAGGCGGCCCTGCACGCCCAACCGGGCGTACGCGAGGCGGCCGTCGTGGTCCACGCCGACCGGCAGGGTGACAAACGCCTGGTGGCGTACGTCGTCGGTGCCGACGACGACCCGGCCGAACCGACCGACCTGCGGCTGGCCCTGCGCTCGGTCCTGCCGGCCGCCGTGATCCCGGCCGCCATCATCGGGGTCGAGGCACTGCCGATGCTGCCCAGCGGCAAGCTGGACACCGCCGCCCTGCCCACCCCGACCGAGCAGACCCCGCCGGCCGCCGCCACGACGGCCAGTACCACCGCCGAGGAACTGGTCGCCGACGTCTGGGCCGAGGTACTCGACGTCGAGACGGTCGACGTACACACCAGCTTCTTCGACCTCGGCGGGCACTCCCTGCTGGCCGGTCGGGTGATGGCCCGGCTGGCCGACACGGTCGACCTGGACCTGCCGATCCACCTGCTGTTCGCCCATCCCACGGTGGCCGAACTCGCCACCGAGGTCGAACGGCTGCTGATCGCCCGACTGGACCAGCTTTCCGAGGACGAGGCCGCCGAGCTACTCGCCACGCAGGAGAGGTAACCGCAAATGTCCGCAGCCCCGGATTCGACCACCCGGGAAGCACCGCTGTCCGACACCAAGAAGGCGCTCCTCGAACGGATGCTCCGGCCCCGGGCCAACCTGGCACCGCGGATCGGCCCCCGCCCACCGGACACGCCCAGGATGCTGTCGTACGCCCAGGAACGTCTGTGGTTCGTGGAGCAGCTCGGCACCGGCGGAGCCGCCTACCACGTCTCGGTGGCGGTCTGGCTGGAGGGTCCGGTCGACGCCACCGTGCTACAGGGCGCGCTCGACGACCTGGCGGCGCGGCACGAGAGCCTACGGATGAGCTTCCCTCCCGTCGAGGACGGCCAGCCGTCCGTGGTGGTGGCCGAGACCCTGTCCGTGCCGCTGCGGCTGGACAGCGTGACCGCCGACGACCCGGCGCAGGGGCAGCGGCAGGCACTGGACCTGGCCCGGATCGAGGCGGGCCTGCCGTTCGACCTCACCAACGGCCCGCTGATCCGTGCCCAGCTGATCCGGTACGGCGACCGGGCCCACCTGCTGTCGCTGGAGACGCACCACATCGTCAGCGACGGCTGGTCCATCGACGTGCTGGTCGGTGACCTGCTGACCGCCTACCGGGCCCGGCGGGACTCGACCGCACCGGCCTGGCCCGCGCTGCCCACGCAGTACAGCGACTACGCCCACTGGCAGCGCCATCGGGCCGGCGTCGACCGGGGCCTGGACTACTGGACCGGTCAGCTCGACGGCGTACCCGCCCTGGAGCTGCCCACCGACCGGCCCCGGCCACCGACCCAGCGCTTCGACGGCGCGACCCACCAGTTCGAGATCGACGGCGAACTCGCCGCCGCCGTCACGGAACTGGCCCGCCGGCACGACGCGACCCTCTACATGACGCTGCTGACCACGTACCAGCTCCTGCTGGCCCGGTACAGCGAGCAGACCGACTTCGCGGTCGGCTCCCCGGTCGCCGGACGCGACCATCCGGAGTTGGAGGGCCTGGTCGGCATGTTCGTCAACATGCTGCCGATGCGGGCCCGGGTGGACGACGACGAGTCCTTCGGACAGTTCCTCACCCGTACCCGGCAGGCCGTACTGGACGGTCTCACCCACCAGCGGGTCCAGTTCGAACACCTGGTGGCGGAGCTGGGGGTGGAACGCGACATCAGCCGGCCCCCGCTGTTCCAGGCCACCTTCGCCCTACAGAACTACCAGATGCGCGACCACGCCGCCGGTGCCGACACCGACGGTCTGGCCGCCCGCTGGGAGATCCTCGACCTGTCCGCCACCCGGTTCGACCTGGAACTGCTCACCGTCGAGACCCGCTCCGGCGGCCTGTGGTGCGAGTTCACCTACAACACCGGGCTCTTCGACGGTACGACGGTCGAGCGGATGGGTCGCCACTTCACGCAGCTGCTGCGGACGGTGACCGCCCGGGCCGACACCCCGCTGCGCAGTCTCGCCCTGCTCACCGACGAGGACCGGGCGCAGGTGGTCGGCCAGTGGTCGGCGCACACCGCGCACCACCCGGTCGAGCGGACCCTGCATTCGCTCTTCGAGGCGCAGGTGGCCCGCCGTCCGGACGCCACCGCGCTGGTGTACGGCGACACCGAGGTCAGCTACGCCGAACTCGACCGTAGGGCCGAGCGGCTGGCCCGCCGGCTCCGCCGACTCGGGGTGGGACCGGACACGCTGGTCGCCCTGCACCTACAACCGAGCACGGCGACCGTCGAGGCGATCCTCGGTGTCCTCAAGGCCGGCGGTGCCTACGTACCGCTCAACCTGGCCTACCCCCGGGAGCGGCTGGAGTTCATCCTCGCCGACACCGGGGCGTCGATCCTGATCACCGACCGGGAGTCGCGCGACGGGCTGCCCGACCACTCGGGCCAGGTGATCTGCGTGGACGACGACCGGGACGATCCCGAACCGTCGGCCGACAACGTGACCGGGGTGCCGGTCACCCCCGGCAACCTGGCCTACGTCATCTACACCTCCGGCTCGACCGGCCTGCCCAAGGGCGTCCTGGTCGAGCACCGCCAGGTGGTACGCCTGCTGACCGCGACCGAGGAGCACTTCGACTTCGACGAGAACGACGTCTGGGCGATGCTGCACTCGTACGCCTTCGACTTCTCCGTCTGGGAGGTCTGGGGCGCGTTGGCGTACGGCGGTCGGCTCGTCATCGTGCCCACCGACGCCATCCGCGACCAGGAACGGCTGCTGGACGTCCTGGCCCAGCAGCGGGTGACCGTACTCAACCAGACCCCGGCGGCGTTCCGGGGGCTGCGGGCCACGCTCACCGAGACCGACCGGTCCTTCGCCGACCTGGACGTGCGGACCATCGTCTTCGGCGGCGACGCGCTCCACCTGCGCGACCTACGGCACTGGATGAGCCAGTACGGCGACCAGAAGCCCGCCCTGGTCAACATGTACGGCATCACCGAGACGACGGTGCACGTCACCGCCGGGCGGATCCGTCGAGCGGACATACGCCGGAAGGTGTCCTCGCCGATCGGCCGGCAACTGGACGACCTGCGGGCGTACGTGCTGGACCGGCACCTCAACCCGGTACCGCCCGGGGTGCCCGGCGAGCTGTACGTCGCCGGTGCCGGTCTCGCCCGGGGTTACCTCAACCGGGCGTCGCTGACCGCTGAGCGGTTCCTGCCGGAGCCGTTCAGCGGCGAGGCCGGCGCGCGGATGTACCGGACCGGGGACCGGGTCCGTTGGCTGGCCGACGGGACGCTGGAATACCTGGGCCGGGTGGACCGGCAGGTCAAGATCCGGGGATACCGGATCGAACTCGGCGAGATCGAGGCCGCGCTGCACCGCAATCCCGAGGTACGTTCCGCAGCGGTGCTGGTCAACGAGGACGCCGGCGGTGAACGGCGACTGGTCGCCTACGTCGTACCGGCCGACGCCGACTCCCGGCCGACGCCGGGCCAGCTGCGGGACCACGTCGCGCAGAGCCTGGCCGACTACATGGTGCCGGCGGCGTTCGTACTCCTCGACGCGTTTCCGCTGACCCCGAACGGCAAGCTGGACCACCGTGCGCTGCCGGATCCGGACGTGACCGCGCAGTCGGAGCAGGAGTTCGCCGAGCCACGTACCGAGCACGAACGCCTCATCGCCGGGATCTGGGCCGAACTGCTGAACGTCGAACGGGTCGGCATCGACGACGACTTCTTCAACATCGGTGGACACTCCCTGCTGGCCACCCGGGTCGTCACCCGGATCCGCAACAGCATCGACACCGGCGGCAGCGGTGGCTCGGTCTCCCTGATGGACCTGTTCCGCTGCCGTACCGTCCGGGAACTCGCCCGGCTGCTCGACGAGCCGGCCGACGCCGAACGTACGGCCCGGCTGCTGCACGAGATGACCCGACCGGTGCCGGACGACAAGCACGTGCTGTCCCTGGTCTGCGTGCCGTACGGCGGCGGCAGCGCCGCCGTCTACCAGGCGCTCTCCGAGGCGATGCCGGCCGGGCACCGGCTGTACTCGGTGGCCATCCACAACGAGGAGGCCGGCGGCTCACAGGACACCATGGAGTTCGACGCCCTGGTCGACGGTGTCGTCGCCGAGATCCTCCGCGACGTGCACGGTCCGCTGGTGCTCTACGGCCACTGCGGCATCGGCAGCGCGACCGTGGTGGAGACGGCCCGACGACTGGAGCAGGCTGGCCGGGACCTGGTGGCCGTCTACATCGGCGGAATCTTCCCGTTCGCCCGCCCCAAGGGCATCCTGAGCGGGTTGTCGCGGTTCGCCGAGATGGAGTCGCTACGCAGCAATCGCACCTTCATCAACCGCCTGATCGGGCGGGGGGTGGACATCGAGGAACTCGGCCTCGACGAGGTCAACCGGATCATCCGCAACATGCGCCACGACACCCGTAGCGCGGAGGACTACTACGGCGGACTGCTCGACCGGCGGATCGCCAGGATCAACGCTCCGGTCATCTCGGTCATCGGCGAGCAGGACCCGGCCACCGACCACTACGAGGAGCGTTACCGCGAGTGGGACTTCCTCTCCGACACCTGCGCCCTGGTGGTGCTCGACGAGGGCGGTCACTACTTCAACCGCTACCGGGCCACCGAACTGGCCGAGATCGTCACCAACACCCACCGGGTGCTGGACGAGGACGACGGCGCGGTTCTCACCCGGACGGCAAGGGGTGAGGACAGCCCGTGGTGGCTGCACGGCATACACCGTGGCGACGGTGACGACCCCGCCGACCCGTCGACCGGGAGCCGGCGACGCCGCGCGGCCATACCGAGCATGCGCCGGTTCCTCGGGGTCGCCGGTGGCCAACTGGTCTCCCTGATCGGTTCGACGTTCACCTCCTGGGCGATCCCGATCTGGATCTACCTGACCTACGGTTCGGTCGCCCAGCTCGCCCTGTTCATCACCCTGGGCCTGTTGCCGGGTCTGGTCGTGGCACCGCTGGCCGGTGCCGTGGTGGACCGGGCCAACCGGAAACTGGTGCTGCTCGGCGCCAGCACCGCCGCCTTCACCATCCAGCTCGGGCTCGGCACCCTGCTCTGGACCGACACGCTGCAACTCTGGCATCTGTACGGCCTGATGGTCGCGCTGTCGGTGGCGGCGGCGTTCCAACGCCTGGCGTACGTCGCGTCCGTGCCGCAACTCGTACCCAAGCACTACCTGCGGCACGCCATCGGCGTGGTCGAGTTGGTCAACAGCTTCGGCACACTGCTCGTACCGTTGGTCGCCGCGAGTGTCCTGCACAGCATCGGCCTGGACGGCATCCTGATCCTGGACATCGTCAGCTACACCTTCGCCATCGGGGTCACCGCCCTCATCCGCTGGCCGGCGATGATGGGCTGGCACCGGCGGGAGACGATGCTGGCCGAGATCGCCAACGGGTTCCGGTTCTCCTGGGGGCACCGCAACTTCCGGGCGATGCTGATCTTCTTCCTGGTGATGAACATCTTCCTGGCACCGGCGCTGATCCTGACCAACCCGCTGGTGCTGTCGTTCGGCGGCCTGAACGAAGCGGCCACCGTCTCGGTGCTCAGTGGCGTGGGCGCCACCGTGGCCGGCATGGTGGTGGCGATCTGGGGTGGTCCGGCCCGCCGGCCGATGCGCGGTGTGCTGCTGGCGATTTTCATGATCGCTCTCTCCTGCATCCTGGTCGGTCTCCGTCCGCAACTGGGGACGGTGGCGGCCGGGGCCAGCGGTATCGCGGCCGGGCTGACCCTGAGCACCGGCATCTACCGGGCGATCGTGCAGATCAAGATCCCGCAGCGCTACCACGGCCGGGCGGCGGCGCTCAACCAGATGATCTCGTGGTCGACCCTGCCGCTGGGCTTCGCCGTGCTGGCCCCGAGTGCGGCTGCGCTGTTCGAGCCGATGCTGATGCCCGGTGGCGCGCTGGCCTCCACCGTCGGCAGGGTCATCGGCGTCGGCGAGGGTCGGGGCATCGGATTCGTCTACATCCTCGCCGGACTGGCCATCGCCATCCTCGTCGGCGTCGCCTCGCGGATTCCTGCGGTCGCCCACTTCGACACGGCGACCCCTGACGCCCTACCGGACGACCTCGTCGGGGTGCAGTCGCTGGCGGACCGACGCGCTGCCCGGCCCGCCGAACCGGACGGTGAGTCGCGGACGCTGGTGTCCAGTGGCGCCGCCTCCGGAGGCCGGTCGTGACCGCCCCCGGGCCCGGAGCGGCCAACCCCGTGAACGGTGCGGTGCCAGCCGTGGACGGTGCGGCCAACCCCGTGAACGGTGCGGTGCCAGCCGTGGACGGGCAAGGATCGGCCGACGCCGACGGTGCCGGGCCGATCGAGATCGAAGTGATCGTCACCGCCGCCGACCGGATCCTCGGCCGGACGGCCGGTTCCGGCCCGGTCCTACCCCGGATCCGGCTGACCAGCAGTTGGCCACCCCCGAGCAGTCAACTCCCGGCCGCGGTCACCGCCGAGACCGGTCTCACCGTGGCGCTGATCGAGCCGCTGGACACGACGGTGTTCGTGGCGGAGCCGGTCGGCGGGGACCCGACCGGTGGGTACGCCTGGTTCGACGCGACGGCGTTCGGCGGCGCGACGGTCCGCGACTGGCTGGGTCGTACCGGGCCCGCGACGCGACCGGCCTGGTACCGACCCGGCTGGTTCAGCCGCGCCGTGGACTGGATCGACACGACGCTGGCCGACCGGGACGTCCGGCGGACCGGCCCGGTGACCCAGATCCGGCACTGGACCACCTCCGCCGTACTCTGCGCCCCGACCACCGAGGGACGGGTCTTCCTGAAGGCGGTGTTGCCGCACCTGGCGCACGAGCCGCAGCTCATCGGGCATCTGGCGACGACCTGGCCGCGTACGGTGCCCGAGGTGCTGGCCCGGTCGGCCGATGACGGCTGGTGGCTCACCGCCGACTTCGGCGCCCAACCTCCGGTACGGGACGCCGCCGCTGCCCTGCTGGCGCTGGCCCGGATCCAGGCCGGAACCGTCAACCAGACCGCGCGACTACGCCAGCTCGGCTGCCCCGAGGTCACCCTGGACGACCTTGCCGACCGGGTGCCTGCGCTGATGCGTCGCGCCGAACTGTGGCAGCGTTCCGGCGGGCTGGAGCAGCGGCAGCTGACCAGGGTCGGGATGTGGTTGCAGGACCGGTGCGCCGAGTTGGACGACTTCGACCTTCCGCTCAGCCTGATCCACGGCGACTTCCATCCGCACAACGCCGCCAGTCGCGACGACGGCCCGCTGCTGTTCGACTGGAGTTTCGCGGCCGTGTCCCATCCGCTGTTCGACCTCGCCGGCTGGCTGCACTCCGTACCGGAGGCGGAGGCCCGTCGACACGTCGTGGCCTATCTGGACGGTTGGCGGCACATCGCGTCGCCCGGCACCCTGATGGAGGCCTGGCGGATCGCCCGGCCGGTCGCCGCCCTGGTCGAGTTGGCCAAGTTCGCCGACCTGGCCGACCGGATGGGACCGGCGTACGAGTTCGACTACCTGCCGATGGCGTACGTGTGGGCCCGGCGGGTGTACGACGCGTTCGCCGGTCGTGACGGGCAGCTCGTCGGGTGGCGGGATCCGCAGTGAGCTGATCCGACTGCCCCGCCGACCCTAGGTCGGCGGGGCCGGGTGCCAGAGTCGGGCGATCGGCGGCGGAGCCACCCCGGCATGGGCCCACACTTCGAGCACCGTCCGATCGACCAGTTGGATGCCGAGTTCCCGGGCCAGTATCTGACCGTCCCCGGCGGTGAACGAACCGTTGGTGACGATCATGCAGATTTCGCCACGGTGGGTGGTGAAGCAGGTGCCGGCGAACCGTTGGATCACCGCGCTACCCACCCGGTTGCCGGGTTTGTGCCGCTTGCACTGCACCACCACCCGCCGGCCATCCGGCGCACGGGCGACGATGTCGGCCCCGCGATCCCCCGATCCGCCCTTGACCTCCACTGCGGTACATCCCGACCGGGCCAGCAACCGGGCGAACCACCGTTCGAACTCCGAACCGGTCATCGTGTCGGTGGCCTCGATGACCCGGTCCAGTTCGGCCCGCTCCGCGGCCTGCCGAAGCCGGATCCGCCTCAGGAGCCAGAGCACGGTGACGCCCAGTCCGACGATGACGAACACGATGAGGGCGGACCAGTAGGGATGCCGTCGGACGAACTCGACGATCAGCGCCAGTGCCACCAGTGCGCCCAGGCCTCCGCCCAGGAGGAGCCACCCGTTGTCACGCCCACCCCTGGCGTAGCCGCGTCGGGGATCCTTCCGGGTGTGGCCCCGGACCCGGGTGCCGTCCCTACGCCGGTACGAGCGGACTCGGTGCATCACAGCTCCCGGGGGTGAGAGGAGGATCCCCAGTCTGCCGGCCAGGTACGACAACTCCGAGTCGTCGCCGGTGCCACTGTCAGCTATCCGTCACTCGGTCCCCTACGACCGTCCACGCGTCTTCCTCTCCTCAGGCGGTGACCACGTTCTCTCAGGCGGTGACCACGTTCTCTCAGGCGGTGACCACGTTCTCTCAGGCGGTGACCACGTTCTCTCAGGCGGTGACCAGGTTCCGTCAGGCGGTGACCACGTGTACGACCCGGGCCAGACCGTCCCAGCACCACAGACCGCGACCCCGCCCGCTCAGCGGCTCGACCGTGGCGAACGGCAGCTCGGCGCCGAGCAGGCCGTCGTCGACCGCCTCCGCCTGCAACAGCACTCCCCGACGGTTCGACCGGGCCAGCGACACCAGCTCACCGGCCTCGATCCGGGCGTGGTCGCTGTCGCTGGCGACGACCACACCCCACCCGGCCGCCACCGCCTCGCCCACGTACTTGACGAGTTCGTACAGCGTGCCAGCCTCGTCCCGTTCCAGCAGGTGCGCATCGTCGATCAGCAACAGCGACCAGCCCGACCCGGTCGGTACGAACCCGCTGTCCCGGCCCTCCGGCAACGGCCGGCCGGGCGTGACCATGACGATCCGGTCCGGTGGGGCACTGGAACGCCTCGCCTGTGCCGCGATTCCGTTGAGCACACTCGTACGGCCGCTGCCCCGCCGCCCGGCGACGAGCAGTACGTTGCCGCGCAGTGGTGCGGTCACCGGCTCGACGAGGTTGGCATCGACCGCCAACGGCACACCGCCGCCCACCGGAGCCGGCAGGTCGTGCACCGACAGCCGGCTGGGCATGGCGGGAACGTCCACCGGCGGCTGCCCCTGCATCCGGGCCCGGACCGCCGGCCCGTTACCTTCGACGCCGGCATCGACGACGGCGATCTGGACCTCCGTCCGGTCCAGCAGGCCACGCCCGGGCGGGCTGTCGGCGTGCAGGACGTTGGCCGGCACGCCGAGCAGGTCGTAGTCGTCGCCGCTGCTCATCCGCAGCACCAGTCGCATGGCGAAGGCGGACTGGACATCCGTCGGCAGAGCGACCCGGCTCGGTGCGGTGGCCGTCACGTGTACCCCGGCCCGGCGGCCGTCCTGCAACACCGTGGTGAGCAGTTCGGCGTGCTCCAGGTGGATGCGGTTGCCCTCCAGTGCGCCGAGCAGCGCCGGCAGGTTGTCGATCAGCACATGTATCCGGGGCGGCCGGTCGGCCTCGGGCAGCTGGTCCAGATCCCGCACGTTTCGATCGGCCAGCAGACCGTTGCGTTGCCGTACGGTCCGGTCCAACCAGCGCAGCAGGCGCATCACCCGGGGCAGTTCGGACTGGCCGACCACCGTTGCAACCGACGGCCAGTTGCGTAGCCCGGACAGCGCACCACCGGCGAAGTCGATCCCGTACACGTGCGGCGGTACGGCGGTGTCCACCAGGGCGCTCGCGACCGCTACCACGCGGAGCAGTTCCGTCTTGCCGGCCCGGGAGGCCCCGTACACCAGCAGGTGCCCGACCCGGGCATAGTCGACGACCAACGTCGCCTGCCGTTGCTGGCGCGGCTCGTCCACCATGCCGATCGGCACCGAACCGGTCGCCGCCCCGGATACCGGCGTGCGTTGCAGTTCGGACAGCGGAATCACCGTCTGCAACGGCGGCAGCCAGGGGCGCTTCGGGCGCTTGCTGGCAGCCGAGGTGAACGCGGTCGTGACCGTGGCGACCAGCCGGTCCAGGTCGGTTCGCGGGTTCAGCAGCCCCGTGGCGACCACAGGCGTCGAGGTCGTTGCGGCGAACGGACGGATGGTGACCGGTTCCGCCACGTTGCCGACCTCCTCACGGGCCCCGACCCAGGCCACCTGGACGAGCTCGGTGGTGCCGTGGCCGATCCGTCGCAGGAAGGCCCGGCCGGGCGTACGGCGGGAGATGTCGGCGGCGTCCGGCAGGTCCAGTACGTCCTTCGAGTCGTCCGGTGACGCCACCCGCAGCGCGATCCGTAGGTCGGTGTTGGCCTGGATGTTGGCGGTCACCACCCCGGCCGGTCGCTGGGTGGCGAGGAACAGGTGCACCCCGAGCGATCGGCCACGCTGGGCGATGTTGACCATGCCCTCGACGAACTCCGGCACCTCCGCGGTCAGCGCCGCGAACTCGTCCACGCAGACGAGCAGGCTGGGCGGAGCCGCACCCGGATGTTCGGCCTCCATCTGGACCAGATCCTTCACGCCGTAGCTGGCCAGCAGTTCCTCGCGGGCGGTGATCTCGGCGTGCAGCGACACCAACGCCCGTTGCACCTCGGCCCGGTCGAGGTCGGTGATGTATCCGACGGTGTGCGGCAGCTGGGCACATTCCCGGAACGCCGCCCCGCCCTTGTAGTCGACCAGCAGAAACGTGATCCGGCTCGGCGGACTGTTCACCGCCAACGAGCAGAGCAGGGTCTGCAACAACTCGCTCTTCCCCGCACCGGTGGTACCGGCGATGAGGGCGTGCGGCCCATCCTCGCGCAGGTCGATGGTGACCACCCCGTCGATGCCGCGTCCGAGCTGGGCCCGCAGACCGCGACTGGCCACCCAGCGCTCGCGGACCATCCCCGCATCGTCGATGTCGGCAAGGTCGGCGGACAGGTCGGGCAGGCGTAGGCGTTCCGGCAGGTCGGTCTCTGCCGGGCGGACCGCCACCCCGTCGGTGTAGGGATGCATCGTCCGCGCCAGCAACCAGGCGGTCACCAGGTCGAGCTTGTCCACCTCGGACAGGACCGCCACGCTGCCCCGGTCCCGGCTGCCGAGGCAGGCCACCGGTCGTACCGCTGGCTGGCCGGCGACCGCGGTGGCCGCCACCGCCGCGACGGCGGGGATGGCGGCGGTCAGGTCTAGAACGGTGTCGGTGCACGACGGCACCGAGGTCGGGCTGGCACCCAGCCAGATCAGGTAAAGCCGGCGCTGCTCAGCGACCGCCGCCAGCATCTCGATCCGACGTCGGGACACTCCGGCCGCTTCGTCGATGACGCAGATCGTCACGCCGTGACCGTGGTCCTCGGCCGCCAGCACGTCCAGCAGCGCCTGTCCGTCGACGCCGTCGATCGCCACCGGCGACCTTCCCCCGGTCCGTCGGACGGTATGCGGCAACCAGCGCAACCATGTCTCCTGATAGGCCCGGCGCTGCGAGAGTACCGCCGCCAGTGACACGTCGACCGGTGAGTGGTCGGCGCACAGCCGGACGAGCAGGGCACGGACGACAGCGTCGACCGCCTGGGCCGGGCCGGTGACCGCTGTCACGGTGGAGTCACCGAGCCGGTGTGCCACCGGGCTGTCGAGCAACAGGCGACGCCGGTCCAGCTCGGCCCGGGCTTCGCTGGTCGCCGTACGGTCACCGCCCGTGGCAACGGTTCCGGTCACCAGCGCCGGAACCGGGCCGAGACCGATCCGGCAGGTCAGGAAGTCGTTCGTACCGGGTTGCCGGCACCACAACGTGGCCGCCCGGCTGAGCACCCGGCTGCGCAGATCGTCGATGGCCGGGGAGTCGATTCTGGCGCGTTCGAGTTGCGCGTCCGCGTGCCGATCCAGTTGGTCCAGCTGCTGAGCAAGGTCCTCCCGCCAGACGGCCAGCTCCTGGGCGAACTCCTTGGCGGCCTGCCGCAGCTGCAACCAGTAGTCGAGGAGCATCACCGCCGGCCAGCCCACGATGAGGGCCAGGGCACCGACGTTCCAGCCGGTGGAGAAGAGCCCCACGCCCATCACCAGCGGCAGCAGCAGCATCGCCCAGGGCAGATGCGGCCGAGGCTGCCTGGTCGGCGCTGGAGGCACCTCCATGGTCTCGGCGGCCAGCGGCTCACCGAACCGGGGTGGCCGCAGGACCACGCCGCTGTCCCGCTCCGCCTCGCTACCGTCCCTGGCCGGCTCGAGGACGACCGTCGTTGCCCCCAGGGTGATGGCCGACCCCCACGGCACCGGGGTCGGCACATTCACCGGTCTGCCGTCGATCAACGTACCGGCGGCGGACCCTTCGTCGATCACCACTGGCTGCGGGCCCGACAGCAGGACACGTGCGTGCTGCCGGGAGACCGTGTCGTCGTCGATCGCGACCGTACAGCCGTGTCCGCGTCCTATCGTGGCGGCCTCGCCAGCCAGGGTGACCGTACGGCCGGTGCCTGGGCCGGAGACCACCCGCAGCACCGCCCGGGACCGCAACGGCCGGCCCGGCAGGTGCGCCCATCCGGGCGGTACCGGAGTCACACTGAGCAGGTCGCCATTGCGCAGACCGCACTGGGCCAGCAGCTGCCCGGCTGGCCAAGGCACCCCGGCGGTCACCGGCGCGACATGGGTGATCTCCGGATGGCGTACGGCGAGATGTCCAGCGAGCGCCTCGGCGAAGTCGCGTACGGTCGCATCCGGTTTCGCCTGCACGACCACGTCCACCGGTTCAAGGCCGCTGTTCTGCGATCCCTGGATACTCAATGTCCACATGACGCACCCGCCTCCAATGGAACGGGCAGGGCAATCCTGCCCTGCCCGTAACTGCCGGTCTGGAACTACTTGCTCGTCGCCAGCTGCTGTGCGGCTTCCTTCTTGAGGTTGGTGGAGGCCGTCCGCAAGGTCTCCGCGACCTTCTTCAGCGACGGTACGCAGGTACCGCTCCAGTTCTGCTTGAACCGCTCGGCGTCGGAACCCTTCCACTGCACTCCGTTGACGGCGGTGGTGAGTGCCTGGATCTGCTGGTTGATGGCCGAGACGGCGTTGTTCATCTTGGTGGCCAGGGCCTGCGCCTGGGCCGGATCCATACCGACGAAGCCTGCGCTCATGACAATCCCTCCGCGTTTGAATTGATTGACGAAGTTCCGTTCCCCCGGAGCCGCGTTGGAAATGACGCTACGAACCGGGGCGGCGGACCGGCAACTGGAAGCTTCCGAAGAGAGAATCGCCGGAAACTTCCGTCGCCGCCTCAGCTGTCCTTGACGAAGAGTCGTACGGCGTGATCCCGTTTCCCTGCCCGGTGGTCCTCGCACCGGTATTCACCAGTTGATGCGTGATACCGGGATCCCCGTTACCGGAAGAACCTGTTCTGTGCTTCCCTGAACAGGTCCCTGACGGTGCCCGGATCCCGATCCCCGGGCGAGGACTACGCCGCCGCCAACACTTCGCGCTGACGACCCCCTGGCGGCCGACAGATGACGGCACGGTGGGCCGGGCGGAACTCTCCGGCCGATCCCGCCACCACAGAACGTTCCGGACCGCCCGCGCCGTCAGGGCTTGGAACGCTGCCGACGCTCCCAGGACTGCCGCTCGACCCGCTTCAACTGGTCTTCGGTGACCAGGCCGACCTCGGCCGCCCGCCGCCCGACGGCATAGCGAACGTTCTCCACGCGTCGCCCGTCCTCCAGCCGGAACGGGTGTCCCCCCGATCCGAACGCCAGTCGCGCGATCTGCTGGATCGCGTCGTGTACCCGCTGGGGCGCGGCGAGCCGCCCGGAGTCACCGCGCCAAGTCCTGATCCGTTCCGAGATCTCCCGGTTGGTCGGCGGCCTCGGATAGTCGTCGGCGCCAGCCAGCCAGGGCTCGGCGAGCGCCAGCGCCACGAACCAGGTATCGCTGTCCGGCTCCAGGTCGGTCGGGACGGCGGTGGGCAGCAGTCCCCAATCCGGGCCGAAGGCAGCCGGAGCCACGTACGGCGACGAACCGGTGTCGTCGAACGCGACGTCGACGTTCAGCATGATGTCGACGTATCCGGTCAGGTCCGTTCCTCCCCGGAGGATGAGCAACTGGTTCTCTCCGGTGTCCAGTACGGCAGTCATTCCCTCGGCCAGGGTGCCCCGGCGGGCACCTCCGGGGGCATCGAAGAGGCTGGACAGCGTCGCCTGGGGCTTGCCCCGCCAGCGCAACCGGACGGCCTCCTCCCCGACACTGAGTTCACCGAGCAGCCGTGACACATGTGTCCCGCAGCGCGCCAGTGTCAGGGTGGTGACGGACAACTCGAATTTCAGATCGTCGGAGAGCATCTCGGAGGGCGCCCTACCGAACAGGAGGGTGTCACCGACCCCGAGCAGAACGGGCTCCGCACTCAGTGTCCTTACCGTCACTCGCATACGTCCCGCTCTCCCGATAACCTGTCGCGGTCAATCCCGGATCCATTTTGGACCACATCGAGGAGGCGGCGATGGCCGACTGGTTCCCGGTCGGGGAGGAAGACGGGGCACCGGATCCGGGAAAGTCCCCCGGCACATCTGTTCCGGGAAATCTGAGTGACTTCACGGAGATCGCGCGTAACGGCCACACCGGAGTCCAGGTGTACAAGGCGCAACAGATCCTCGATACCGGAGTCCGGCGGGACGTGGCGGTCAAGGTGCTCAACGGCGTGGACGCTGCCCGGGCCCGTCGCGAACTCGAACTGACCGTCAGTCTCGGGCAACACGCGAACATCGTCACCGTGTACGACATCCGGTCGGCACCTGACGAGCCGGTATCCATCATCATGGAGTACTGCGCCCACGGCTCACTGGCCGACCGGTTACCCCACCTCAAAACGGGTACCGCCGAGGCACCGGTCGGCACGACACCGGTCGTCGAGGTGCTGGCCGCAGGCATCGCCGTGGCCAACGCGCTGGCGTACGCACACGGCCGACAGGTGGTCCACCGTGACATCAAGCCGGCCAACATCCTGGTGCGTGGTGAGGCCGGCGACGACAGCACGTCCTACGTCGTCGCGGACTTCGGCACCGCCCGACCGTTGAACGCCGAGGTGACCAGGTCCGTACGGGAGGGCACCTGGGCGTACGCCTCGCCACAGCAACTTCAGGAAGCTGCCCCACACACCACCGATGACATCTGGTCACTCGGCGCCACCCTGTTCACCCTCCTCGACGGTGCCCCGCCGTTCGCCAGGATCGAGCCTGGTTCCACCGACAACGACACGAGCTATGCCCTCCGGGTCATCCACGGCAGTCCCCGTCAGATCCGCCGTACCGACATCCCCGACGAGTTGCGTCAGATCATCGACCGCTGCCTACAGAACAACCCGGCCGAACGCTTCGCGGACGCGAAGTCGGTACGCGACGCGCTCACGCAGGTCCGCAACGCCCTCCAGTCCGCGACCGGCAACGCGGTACGGGTCGCGGGCACCCACGGCGGGCCATCAGCACCGGCTACCCCCGGTCGATCGGACTCGGCAACCTCCGCCGGCCCCGCACCGGTCGAGCCCGCCCTGCTGGCCCCGTCGGCCCTGGCGCATGTCGGCAACCTCGCCAGCCCGACCGGCAGTCTGCCGGCCCTGCCCACGCCACCGGCACAACCGCCGGCCCGGAAGTCGGGCCGCCGACGGTGGATCATCACTGGCGCGGTCGTGGCCGTGGTGTTGGCCATCGTGCCGGCCAGCATCGTGCTCTGGCCGAAGGACGGTGACCCGGGCAGCAGGCAGCCGAATCTGAGCGCATCGCTGGTCACCCACGCCCCCACTGGCGGCACCCCCACAGCCGGTCCGCGTACGACACCAACACCCACCGCGAAGCCGACGGCAAACACCCCACAGGCGCCCAAGCCCAAGGAGTTCTGCCGATCGGGGGCCCTGCCGTACCTCGATGGGGCCATCAAGATCGAGCCCTGCATCGGAGTCACCCGGGACACCGCAGTGATGACCGTGTACATCGACTCCGTCAAGCCGGTGAGCGACGTGACGGTGTTCATGTGGCTGGTCGCAGAGGAGGGCTTCCGGGTGGAGGAGACGCTGAGAAAGTGCGTGGTCAGTTTCTCAGCGGCGAACCAGAAGAAGACCTGCAGCTACGAGGTTCGTCCGGTGAAGCCAGCCACCTACGTCACGGCAACGCACGCGGAACCGAGCAGCCTCAAGCACTCGACGCCCTGGGAGAGCTACCCGCAACGGACCGGCACCCAGAGCGCCGCGGAGTTGTGGCCGCCGGTGCCTGCCGGGCGTCAGGAACAGTGCTCGGACAGCACCCAGATCATCCGGGTGGACGGGGCCATCCGGCTGACGCCGTGCGTGACAGTCGACGGCAATCGGCTCGTGATGAACGTCTACATCACCGCACTTGCACCGGTGGACACGGCAACGGTCTTCGTCTGGCTGACCGCGCGTGAGGGTTTCCGGGCAGACCAGACCCTGAGAAAGTGCTCCATCAGGTTCTCCGCAGCAAATCAGAAGCTCAAGTGCCGGTACGGAGTCACGCCATCCAAGCCGGCTACCTACTCCGTGGCGACGTGGGCCGAAGCGGGAAACCGCGACCGCCCGACGCCATGGAACAACTACCCGAGGTGGACCGGTGACCAGAGCCCAGGTGTGTCCTGGCCGGCTCGGTAGCGGAGAGGGTAACGGCACGCTCGACGAACTCCACGATCACAGTCAAGATCCACCGGCACCCGAACCAGGACATCGACGCGTGTTAGCATCCTGCCGCCCGGCAAGTCGTACGTCAGAACAGCCGGCGTCCGCGGCGGGCGGGAGGTTCTGGTGGCTGCATTCAACGGCTGGAAGCGGGAACCGGATGCGTCGGCGCCGACGCTCTGGGCCGAGTTCGGGCGACGGCTACGTGGCTGGCGGCGACGGGCGGGCCTGACCCAGGCGCAGGTCGCCCGCCAGGTCGGATACGACCACACGGTCATCAGCAAGCTGGAAAGTGGGCGTCGGGAGCCGCCATCCCGGCTGGTACGCCGCCTGGACGAGCTGCTGCAAACCGGTGGTGAGCTGCTGGCGGCCTGTACGGAGACCCCCGGGCAGTATCTGCCACCGGAGGTCGCCGCCAGTCGCTCGGACGGCATCCGGCTCACCCCGCTTCCCGGCGACGGGCAGAATCACCGGACGGACCTGCCGATCGTCAGCATCACGAACTGGCCCAGGTCACTACCCAGTCACGGGCTGGACTGCCCGTTGCACGGCACGCTGGGCTGTTCGGTGCCTGCGGTCGGGGATGCCCTCCTGACGTACCAGGCAATGAGCGGCGCCGATCCCACCGCGCAACTGTCCCCGCATGCGGACCCGGACACCATCCATGTCCTCACCGCACTGCTGGCGGTGTACAACCGGGCCGGCGTGGAGCAGGTGTCGGTAGGGCTCACCGCAGCGGTGGAGCACGCGTTGCACGGAATGACCCGTTGGCTGGAGGTGCTCACCGGACGGCCCCGGCGGGCGGTGTTACGACTGGCTGCCAGTTACGCCGAACTCGCCGGTGAGCTGCGGCTACAGCAGGGACAGAACGGGTTGGCGATGGCCTGGTTCACCATGGGGCTGCGGTGGGCGGTCGAGACCGACGACATCGGAATGCGGGTGGCGCTGTTGTGCGACATGAGCACGCTGGCGCGCCTCGAACACGATGCGGCCTCGACGCTCGGCTATGCCCGGGCGCTGCGGTCGGTGGATGCCGACCGTACCTGGGTGGCCATGCTGGCCGACATCTACGAAGCGCGCGGTCACGCCCTGACCGGTGACGCGGCGCAGGTACGGCACCACATCGACAGCGCCCGGAAGTTGTCGGAACACCTGGGGCCGCGCGACGACGCGGAAGCGCCGTGGCTGTTCGGCAGCGCCGGGCAGGTGTACGTGGAGACCGGGGCCAGTGCCGCGTTACGGGACATCGCGGCGCGTACGGCCGACCGGGCGACGGCACGGCTGGCGGTGGCGGCCGTGGAGCGGTCCCTCGATCGGCTCCCCGAGTTCATGCATCCGGCCAGGGTGCTGTTCACCCTCCGGCTGGCCGACGGATACGCCTGTGCCGGCGAGCCGCAGGCCGCGCTCACGGTTGCCGAGCCGGTCCTGACTGCGGCGGTCACCCAACCTACCGCGATCATCAGTCAGGAGTTGCGGGGTCTACAGTCCCGGCTGGCCGCTGGCTGGGGCGACCAGCCGGACGTACGTGCCTTCCTCCGTAACCTCAACGCCGGTCCGGCATGACTTGCCTGCGGGGTTGAGCCGCCAGAACCAGCGGTTCAAGTGGTCAGCCCTACGGGTCCGACCAGCCGTACCGTCTGACTCCGCACGAGGTGCGTGCCTACGAGTTCGCCCCCCGACGACGTGGCGTGGACACCGAACAGGCACGTGACGTCCAGCGCCGGATGGCCGACGAGCTGGAACCCTGCAACGGGAACTGTCCCTGGCTCTCCGGGACGACGACCGACTCAAGCGAACGCTGCACGACTGGCAGGCCATGCACGAGCGCCAGTGCGAGCCGACCTCGGATCGCCGTCCCAACGAGGGTCACTGGTAGCAAGCGCCAGAACCTCACCAGCCGTTAGATCTCAACCGTCCGTACGACGGTTGGCCAGGATGGCAAGGATCTCGCGGCGTACCTCGGTTGGTTCGTGCACCAGTCGGCGATGCGCGAACCGGACCACCAGGATGCCAAGTGTGGCCAGCAGCGCGTCCCGTCGAATGTCGATCTCGCGCTGACGTGGATCGCCGTGGGTGGTGGCCCCGTCGAGTTCGATGTTGACCCGCTCCGGCTCGGCATAGACGTCCAGGTACATGGTTCTGCCGCCTACCTGGACACGTACCTGGCGCTGGAACGTCGGCATTCCTGGACAGTTGAATATGTGATCGTGCCCCCAGATCTCCAACGGGCTATGGCAGCCGGCGTCGAGCCGGTTTAGCAGCACGAAGAATTCGGCCCGCTCGGGCAAGTTCGGCATGGTTGCCAGCAACGTACCGACCCGCTGAGGCGTAGTGAGCCGATCGTTGACCGCCCGGATCACCGATGCCCGCCGTTCTCCGGCAGACAGCAGCGGCCACCCGTCGACCAGCGATAGTTCCAGTCGGGTGACCGGAATGCCGCGACGTACCACGACCTGCGGCGGCTGTACCACGAAAGCTCGCCGCTGGTGCACGGTCAGGTGCGGACGGGTACGCATCCCAGCTCCGGTGGGGACGCTCAGATGCATCGGCTCATCGGCTGGCTGCTGACGTAGGCCCCAGACATCGAGTGCACTGAGGTGGCTCAGCGCAGCACGTCCATCCGCGTACGCCATCGCGGCCCGACGGCGAAGCTCCGGCGGTAGCGCCGTGAACGGATTGGCAGCGGCCCCAACGGAACGCTTGTTGATGAGCGCCGCGTCTACGTAGACCTCGGGCAACACCCGTAGCAGCGCACCGGTCCGGTGCGCCGCGTACAACGTCCATGCGGGTACTACCTGGATGGCCGACGCCCGGGTTACCAAGCCGCCACCGCTGTCAACGAGTGATCGAAGCACGGGATTCACGTTGCCGACCGTGTCCCGAGATGACATAAGCCAACAACCCCAGCGCCTCAACGCTGTGGACAACCAACCCAGTTGTGGACAACGTACGCGGGGCCAGCCTGATGTGCTACGGAGATCAATCGAGGAGCGTTTGCCGCTCGGTAGCGTTCTTGCCGGCGTGTCATGTCACTCAACCGTCAACGATCAAACGAGGGCAGAGGTGTAGCCGGCGGCCGTACGGGTAGCCATGGCACTCGCACCGGGCCTTGCTGGGTCGAGGCGGGCAGCAGAGGTGGTGGCCATGGAGTTGGTCGAGGAGTCGCCGTACCGCTTCCGCATCGATCAACATGACGAGATGCGGGTACCGGGCGTGGTGTTCGCATCCCGGTCACTGCTGCCCGACGTCCACGCGGACAAGTCCCTGGAGCAGGTGGTGAACGTGGCCACGCTGCCCGGCATCGTCGACGCTTCGTACGCCATGCCAGACGTGCACTGGGGCTACGGATTCCCCATCGGCGGTGTCGCCGCCACCGACATCGACACGGGCGGGGTGGTGTCGCCGGGTGGGGTGGGTTTCGACATTTCCTGCGGGGTACGACTGCTGGCCGCCGACCTGGACCGCTCGGAGCTACAGCCGGTGCTGGACAAACTCATGGACGGGTTGGACATGTCCACGCCACGCGGCATGGGCAAGGGTGGGCTCTGGCACGTGTCCGGCCGCTCGGGCCTGGCGGCGGTGTTGACGGGCGGCTCCCGGTACGCGGTCGAGCAGGGCCATGGCGTCGCGCGCGACCTGGAACGCTGCGAGGACTACGGCGCGGTCGGGGACGCCGACCCGGACCGGGTCAGCGACCGTGCGATAGAGCGCGGCGGTCAACTCGGCAGCCTCGGCTCCGGCAACCACTTCCTCGAGGTGCAGGCCGTCGACCACGTGTACGACGAGCGTACGGCCGAGGCGTTCGGGCTCCGGACCGGCCAGATCTGCGTGATGATCCATTGCGGGTCACGCGGATTGGGGCACCAGATCTGCACCGACTACATCCGGATGATGGAAGGTGCCATGGTCGAGCACCACATCCGGGTGCCGGATCGGCAGCTTGCCTGCGCCCCGGTGTCGTCGCCGGAGGGGCAGGCCTATCTCGCGGCGATGGCCGCCGCCGCGAACTATGCCCGCGCCAACCGTCAGGTGCTCGGTGAGGCCGTCCGGCGGGTCTTCGAGCGGGTCACCCGGCGAGGACTGGATCTGGTGTACGACATCTCGCACAACCTCGCAAAGATCGAGACCCACGCGGTGGACGGCCAGCAGCGGCAGCTGTGCGTGCACCGTAAGGGTGCGACCCGGGCGCTGCCTCCTGGCCACCCGGATCTACCGGCCGATCTCGCCGGGGTGGGTCAGCCGGTGCTCATCCCGGGCTCGATGGGCGCGCCGTCCTACGTGTTGACCGGGGTGCCGGGCGCTCCGGCCTTCGCCTCGACCTGTCACGGTGCCGGTCGGGCACAGAGCCGCAAACAGGCAGCCAAGTCGGTGCAGGGCCAGGACCCGCGCCGCCAACTGGAAGCCCGCGACATCGCCGTACGTGGGGCGTCACGCCGTGGCCTGGCCGAGGAGGTCCCCGAGGCGTACAAGGACATCTCGGAGGTGGTCGAGGCGGCCGAGGGCGCCGGGTTGTGTCGGCGGGTGGCCCGCATGGTTCCGGTCGGCGTGGTCAAGGGTTGACGGTCACACGTCGAGCGTCACGCTGCACGACCAGTCCCCGGCCCCCGGCTCGAAACGCAACTCGTGTAGTGACACCGCCTTCGGTACCGCTCCTACCAGCTCGACCTGATCCGTGTCGAGCATCCGCATCCACACATCGAACCCGTCGTCCACGGTCGTCACGTCCACCTCTGCCGGGAGCTGGCTCGTGGTGTCCATCAGATAGATCACTTCGTCGAGGACCGAGACCAGCATGTCCGGATCCGTACCCGGATCGACCCGGAAGCAGGCCGTCGCCGACGGCCTGCGGTCCGACAGGTCAGCGAAGCTGTCGACCATGGCCGCGACCGCCTCCACCACGCAGCGCTCGCGGGTCGGTGCCCACGCCTCGATGCGTACGTCTGCGGTATGCGGGACACTGCGATGGCCCGAGGCTCGCTCAGCCACCCTGTCTCACCTCCTCGACCGGGTTACCACCTGCCCATTCTCACCGGATCCGCCGTCTCTGGCCCCCGGTTCCCGGGCATGCCCGCCCAGCCGGGCCCGACCGGACTCAAGTAGACCGGTCGGACCCGGCAGCCCTGGGGATGGGCCCGGGCCGGTGGCCCCCTCGGCGCCGGTCCCGGGTCCCTAGACGGCCAGCAGTTCGGCAACCGCCTCAGCAGCCAGCGGATGTCCCACCAGCAACTCCCCCACCTCCCGATGGTCCGGTCCGTCCTGACCGACCGTCGACTGCCACCCGGCCTCGCAGCCGAGCAGCGCGGCAACCGCGTCGCAGGTCGCCGGCTGGCTGGCCAGCAGTTCGGCCACCGGACCGGCCATCGCCGGCACCGGGCTGGCAGGCGCGGCCGGTACCGCCCGTGCCTGCCAGGGCGGCGTCCAGTTGTCGAGGGCGGTCAGGTTGGCCGGGAACGTACGGCCCGCCTCGCGTACCAGCACCGGCACCATGCCACCCGCCTGCTGACGCAGCGTCGTGATCAGCGTCGGCAGCCACGGAAGCAGGACCGGGTCGGGCAACCAGGCGAAGGCCTTCGACATCGTCTCGACCACGAACGGCGTCAACGTCGGCACCGGCTCCAGGGCCTGGACGAACCCACTCAGATACTGCGGGAACGCCGGGACGACGAGCGGATTCGTCAACAGTTCGTCGCACCTCGACCGCAACTCGGCCAGGGACGACAGGCCGAGGGGCAACCGGGCCGCCCACAACAACGCCACCTTGGCCGGCGCTTCGGGGTGCGACTGCCGTACGGCCAACTCGAGCTGGGCGCGGTCACAGCCGAGTGACAGCGCGAAACTCTCCATGGAGAACAGGAACCCGAGCATTGCCGCCACCTGGTGCACACCGGTGTCCTCAGCCACGAAGGCGGTCGGCAGCAGGGTGCAGTAGTGCGCGTACCCGACGGTCACGAAGGAGGCGCACCACGCCGGCAACTCCGGCTCGGCGGCCCGGTAGTACGCCAGCAACCGGCGGATCCTACGCAGCACCTCGGGTGCGTCGTCGACGGTCCGCTCGGCGGCCAGCAACTCCACGGCTCGGGCACCGAGGTCGTCGGTGAGTCGTCGACTGCCCAGATACAGCAGCGAGTCCTCGACGGCCGCCAGCGCCACCGCAGCGGTCGCCTGTGGGCCCCAGACGGTACGGCGTAGACGCTGTTCCAGCACCTGTTCGACGGTGACGCCCTCGTAGCCCAGCTCGATGATCGACCGCTGGTGGCGGCCGATCGCGAGATCCCAGCTCTCCTGGATCGACCGCTCGCCCAGCTGCCGGCTGCCCATGATCGGACGGACCGCGTCGTCCGGCAGCAGGTAGCGCAGCATCCAGAGCAGACGTGAGCAGGGCACCAGCTCCGGGTTCGCGTCGAGGTTCAGCAGCGCCCGATGGATCGTACGTTTCTCCAGGTCGAGCCCGAGCGGGGCCAGCCGGTCGTACACGTCACGGGCCAGCGGCGGCAGCGCCTCGTAGCCGACCTGGCCGACCCGGTCGCCGCCCATCAGGATCTCGCACAGCCGGCGTACGTCCCGCCGGCCGGGCACCACGTCCTTCTCGATGCACGTGACCGCGGCGTCCTGGAAGTCGTACGGCGTGGGACGTCCCCGGTTGCGCATGCCGGCCAACAGGATCGACGTCTCGAACACCGCGATGGCGTCCGCCGTGCTGGACAGGTAGCCGTTACGGCGGGCCAGCCGGACGATGTCGACGGACCAGCCGAGCAACTCGGCCTCGTCGAGGCCGTCCAGGGCGGGCGGGTTCGACAGGAAGCCGGACAACCGGTCGGCCACCGGCGCCTGGGGCACGGCCGCCACCGCCCTGGTCCGCTTCGACCGTTTGCGGCTGCCCTTCTGGCCGGCCAGTTGGAATGGCGTGACGCCCCACCGGGCCACCGCCTTGTTCCAGGTGGCCTCGGCGATCGACACCGAGCCCGAGGCCAGCCCGAACTGGGCCTCGATGGCGGAGTGGCTGGACGGGATCAGCCCGTACAACCACTGGGTGCCGGTACGGGCCGTGATCTCGAAGTCGTCCGTCCCGGCCCACCCGAACTGCTCGACCCGGCTGGCCGCGTGGAAGGCACCGCAGACGTACAGGCACTCCGACCGGTCGACACCGGAGGTGGCGAGGTGCTGACGCATCCGGGTCCACATGTAGCGTTCGCGGTCCTCGTCCCGGGCCAGCCGCGCACCGTCACCCGGGTTCAGCCGCCGGAACAGGCTGCCGATCAGCACCATGACCTGTCGGTAGGTGTCGTAGTCGGCCCCGGACAGGGGCTGTTCCACGTACAGGTCCCACCACTCGGACCAGTGCCGCACCTTGCCGTGGTGCAGCAGGTGCTCCTCCAGTTCGGCGAAGCGGGGACGGAGATCGCCGATCTCGATGCCCACCGCGTCGCCGTGCAGGGCGGCGTCCTCACCACGGTCCACGGTGTCGTCGCTGTGTTCGACGGCCTCGTCGTCGGTCGCCGCCGGCTGCGCCGGCTCCCGGGGGTGCCACTGGAAGACATGGTCCGACGACCGGTCCACCAGCACCAACTCGACACCCGGGGTCTCCAGGGCATAGGCGATGGCCTGGTATTCAGCTGACGCCTCGGTGATGGGGGCAACCACGCTGAGCGGCCCCCAACTGGACGGGAAGCCGTCCAGTTCGGTCGCGAACGCCTGCAACGCCACCGGGAGGCGGCAGTTGCGCAACTCGTCCAGCAACGGCTGCAGGTCCTCGCACAGCTCCAGGTAGATGACCTTGGGTTGCTTCTCCTGAAGGCGACGGACCATGGCCAGCGCGGAAGCCGGCGAGTGGTGGCAGACCGGGAAGACCTCGAGCTCCTCACGCAACGCCCGGTCGACGTCGTCGACGATGCCCGACAGGATGTCGGTCAGGGCGCTGGGCCCGTCGACGAAGGCGTCCGCTGCGTCGAGCAACTGCTGGCGAAGGGCAGCGAACGGGCCCTGGGACTCCGCCAACCGCGAGTTGCCGGTGTGCACACTCATGAGAGCGTGGCGATGGCCTCACGGCCACCTTCGAGGAAGGCCGGCCACGATCCGCCATCGGCCTTGCTGCGGGGCTCGATGACACCGTGCCAGTACTTGTTCAGGATCGCCAGGTCCTCCGGGGTACGGCGGGCCAGCGAGCCCACCAGCGAGTTGGCCAGTGTCTCGGCCCGCAGCGTACGGTCGCCGAAGAACTGGCTGTGCAGGATCGCGTCCTCCAGCACACCGATCTGCTCGGCGGTGGAGAGCGCCGACTCGAGCTTCTCGTCGTCACTCTTGGCTGACGCGGCAGCGGCCCGCAGGTCGGCGAAGCTCTGCAACAGGATGTCCAGCAGCGTCGGCGGCACGTCCAGTTCGATCTGGTGCCGGCGCAGCAGTTCCGTGGTACGGAACCGGACGATCTCCGCCTCGCTGCGCTTGTTCGTCACCACGGGAATCTTGACGAAGTTGAACCGCCGCTTGAGCGCCGACGAGAGGTCGTTCACCCCCCGGTCCCGGCTGTTGGCCGTGGCAATGATCGAGAATCCGGGCTTCGCGAACACGATGTTGTCGTCGTCGAGTTCGGGGATGGAGACGTACTTCTCGGAGAGGATGGAGATCAGGGCGTCCTGCACGTCGCTGGTCGAGCGGGTCAGCTCCTCGAACCGGCCGATCACGCCCTGCTCCATCGCCGTCATGATCGGCGAGGGGATCATCGACTCCCGGGACTGCCCCTTACCGATCACCATGGAGACGTTCCACGAGTACTTGATGTGGTCCTCGGTGGTGCCGGCCGTGCCCTGGACGACCAGGGTCGAGTTACGGCAGATGGCCGCCGCCAGCAACTCGGCCAGCCAGCTCTTGCCGGTGCCCGGATCCCCGATCAGCAGCAGCCCCCGGTCCGACGCCAGCGTCACGATGCTGCGCTCGACGAAGCTACGGTCACCGAACCACTTCTGGGCGACCTCCCGGTCGAGTCCGTCCGAGCGCTCGGAGCCGAGCACGAAGAGCCGTACCATCCGTGGGCTCAGCCGCCACGAGAACGGCTTGGGGCCGTCGTCGATGGACTCCAGCCAGTCGAGTTCCTCGGCGTACTTGACCTCAGCGGGGGCACGCAGCATTTCATTGGTCATTTCGCGGGTCTCCTAGGTGAGGAAGTTCTTGAGCTCGAAGACGAGTTTGCGGATGTGTCCCGAGAGCACGGGTGTCCCGAGGTCCTTGAATTTCTGGCGGAACCATGCGTTGACGTACGCCTGGCCGCCGCTGTTCACCGAGCCGACCGGGATCAGGCGCACGCCGGAGCGGTGGATCGCCGCCAGACCGTCGTAGACCTGCTGCATGTGCCACTCGTCGAAGTCGGAGATCCAGACGACGACGGTGTTGTCGGGGTCGGCGATCTTCGGCTGGGCCAGGGCCAGTGCCACGGTGCCGTCGGTGCCGCCACCGAGTTTCGTACGCAGCAGCACCTCGAACGGGTCGTGCACCCACGGGGTCAGGTCGATGGCGCGGGTGTCGTACGCGATCAGGTGTACGTCGACCTTCGGCAGGCCGGCGAAGATCGATGCGAGGATCGTGCAGTTCACCATCGCGTCGACCATCGAGCCGGACTGGTCGACGACCACGATCATCCGGGCCGGGGTGGTACGCCGGGCCGTGTGCCGGTAGTAGAGCCGGTCCACGTACAGCCGCTGGTCCTCCGGGCTCCAGTTGGGCAGGTTCTTCCAGATGGTCCGCTCGATGTCGAGGTTGCGGAACACCCGCTTCGGCGGAACCGACCGGTCGATGGTGCCCACGCTGGTCTTCTCCACCTGGGTACGCAGCACCTGGGCGACCTCGTCGACGTACCGGCGGATCAGTGCCTTGGCGTTGGCCAACGCGACACCCGACAGGTTGTCCTTGTCCCGCAACAGTTGCTCGATGAGGGACATGCTCGGCGTCAACTGGCGGGCCAACGCGGGATCGGCCAGCACCTCACGCAACCGCATGCGGCTGACCAGGTCCCCCTCCAGACCGGCCAGTACGCCGCCGATCTCACTCGCGCCGGGGCGCGACCGCAGCTCACCCGGCCGTGCCCCGAGCGCCTGCTCGAACCAGCCGGCGTCGGCCTGCCAGCAGGCCAACTGACTGGCGGTGACGTTGCCCGATCCGGTGGAGAAGACGTTGAGCAGGAGTTTCGACACCAGGGCCGCCCGACGTACCTCGGCGCTGCCGGCCGGTGTCGCGCGATGGTCGGCCGGCAACGCGGCATCGTCGTCCGGGGTCGTGTCATGCTCGGCCGGCGTCTCGGCCGGCCCGTCCGGCGTCGTGTCGTGCCCGTCCGGCGAGGGTGGTGGCTCGCGGTCGCCGGTCTCGTCCGCCGTCAGCAGGCCCTGCAACTCGGTGGCCAGCTCGGGGAACCGCTGCACGATCGTGTCCACCGAGACCGACGGGTCGAGCAACGCCGAAGGCAGGCCGAGATCGTCGACGATGGCCATGCTGGCCGCCTCCAACGACGGCTGTTCCTCACCGTCGAACACCCGCGCCAGCAGCCGCCAGTAGAGGACCTGACGCCGGTTCTCGTCTGCATTGATCTGGGGATCGCTCATTTCCGCAGCAACCGTCCGGCCCGCTCACGCAGCACGGCCACCGCGTCTCCCGCCTTGGCCTCGGCCTTCACGACCTTGGGGTCCGTGGGACCGAGCGCCCAGTCTCCGGTGTGCACCACGACCGGCTTGCGCTTGACGGTGGCCTGCACCGCCATCGGCTGCAACGACCATCGACCGCCGTCCCAACGGATCAGGCCGAGGCAGGCCGTGGAGGCGGCCACCAGTTCGGACGTGAGCGGGCCGCAACCGGGCAGCCGGTCGACATCGACCGCGAGGCTGCTCCCACCCAGGTCGAACCCGATCGTCGCCGGATCGTCGCCGACGGTGGTCACCCGGTAGCCCTCCACCAGCACCGGTTCGGCGATGCGCACCGTATGCCGGTCCAGGGGCGGCACCGGCGGCGCGAGCGCACCGGCCAACTGGACCCGGGCGGTCGTGAACGGGTCGGCCGGCTCGTCCGGACGGGCCTGCTCCTCCCGCCAGACAAGATCGCCGCTGCTGTGCAGGGACATGTCGGTGATGGTCACACTGCGCCGCTCGGCCAACGCCCCGAGCAGCACCGGGTAACCCGACAGCAGCCGCCACAGCGCGGGCCCGACGATGGTGTCCACCTTCGCGGCGGCGACGCTGGCGCGTACCAGCCGAGCCGGTTCGCCACCGGCGGGTTCGAGGATGCCGTGCACCTGGATCTGTACCGCGGTGCTGTGCTCGTGCACGTCGACACCGAGGATCAACAGCCGCCCGGAGACCGGCGTGACCGCCCCGGAGCGGCCGGCCCAGCCACCCGGCTGCGACAGCAGCAGGGCCCGTGTCCACAGGTCGGCCCAGCGACGAACCGGCAGTTGCGGCATCGTTCCGACCGGACAGGACGCCCGCAACTCGGCGGTCAGGCCGTCGACGAGGACCGCCAGCCGCCGATGGTCGGGGGCGGCAAGTAGTGCTTCGAGCATCTGGCCGGAGGCGGCGACCAGGTCGTGGTCGACCCCTCGCCACCCGGCGAGGGCCACCTCACTGAGCCAGGACCGGCACCCTGCAAGCAGGTTGTCCGATCCCCCGGTCACGGATGTGGCCGGCGAGGGTTCCCACACCGCCCGGGTCCGCCCCGACGCGGCGTCGAAGCCGGCCAGCAGGGCATCGTGTACGGCACCGAGCAGGGCGGCCCGCGCACCGGCCAGCATGGACAGTCGCTCGTCGGTGACGGAACCGGCGACGATCTTCTCGACCGCCTCGGAAACCCGTTCGCCGAGCGGCGTGATCCCGACGGCCGCGGCCAGGGCGGCCAGGGACGACGCGTGTTCCTCGCTGAGGCGGGCGAAGCCGGGTACGAGACTGTCGTCGAAGCCGGCCACCAGGTCGAGCGCCTCGCGCACCCCCGGCATGCCGTGTTCGAACAGTTCGGTGAGTTGTGCCCCGTTCATCAACGGACCGCCCTCGTGGCCGGGAACCAGTGCAGTTCTGCGACGGGTTCGGTGGTCTCGGGCAGCTCCAGGTAGGCCAGGTGGCGCAGGAAGCGGCTGAACACGACCGCTGCCGGCGCCGACTCACGGTGGCCGCGCAGCCTTCTCATCAGATCGGCACCGGACTCGACCTCATCGTCGATCTCGACGTGCAGGTAGCGGGCGACCCGCTCGACGCCGTACTGCACGACGGCCTCCACGACGAGCGCGTCCAGGTGCTTGCACGGCCCGTAGTTCACCCCGCCGCACGGCCGGTTGTTGTTGGTGCTGCAACTGTATGCGTGGGATGCGGCGGCGATGGACGACACGTAGACCCGCTCGATGTCCGAACCACTCGATACGACGCCCTGTAGCCGCCCGTCGGCCAGCTCGACGAAGGGCACCTTAGCCAGTTTGCGCGGCTGTACGGGGGGTATCACCCGCGCCGTGCTGCGCTGTTCCCACGCGGCCTTGTCCGCGTCCACCACTCTCGACCTCCAGCCTCAGACAGCTCGCGTACGTTAGCCGCTGCGGCCGACATTTCTCTGGACGGGTGCGCCATGGGCTGGTCGGCGGCCACCCGCTGTGGTCCCGGTCGCAGCACCCCTACTGGCGGGTCACCTGGCGGCCGTGTGAGCTACCGTGCCGCCATGCGTCAACACACGTCCCGGCCGTCGATGCACCGGCCCACGGGCGACTGATGCGCGTACGGGCGCTGGTGGAGCTTCGGCAGCTGGGGCTACGCCATCCACTGCTGACAGACCTGGTGGTGGCCGTGGCGACGATGACGGTCAGCCTGTTACTGGGCGTGTACAGTCCGACCCCGGCCGGGGACCGGGACTTCGACGGGTTGGGCTTCGCCCTCACCTGCCTCGCCAACCTGGCCCTCATGGCCCGACAGCGGTCACCGGTGTCGGTGATGGTCTACTACTGCGCCATCTGGATCGCCTACATCTCGCTCGACTATTCGGCTGTGGTGAACAGTCCGGGATTCCTGCTGGCTCTCTACACCGTCGCCGCGCTGAAACCCGTCCGGGTGACGGTGGTCACCGCGGTTCTCGGCTGCGCGGTCTGGATATACGCAGCTCCCGAGGCCATCGTGGTCGCCACCGCTCAGGGCGTCGTCTGGATGTCCGTCGTCAGCCGCCTCGGTTACGGTGCCCAGCAGTTGGCCACCCGCAACACGCAACTGGCACACCTCGCCGAACGGTTGGCGATCGAACAGGACGAGCGGGCGCGACGTGCGGTGGTCGACGAACGGCTGCGGATCGCCCGGGAGTTGCACGATGTCGTCGCCCATCACATGTCGGTGATATCAGTACAGGCCGGACTGGCGCAGTATGTCCTTGACGACGACCGGGACACCGCCCGGGCGGCGCTCAGCACGGTCATGGCGGCCAGCAGCGAGGGCCTCGACGAGATGCGCCGGCTGCTGTCGGTGCTCCGGCCGGGATCGGACAGCGACGCATCGGGTACGGCGGCGACGCAGTCCGGTTCCCCCGTACCCGCACCGGGCCTGGACCGGCTCGACGACCTGGCGGCCCGGGTCCGCACCGCCGGCGTACCCGTTGAGCTGACCGTCACCGGCGAACGGCAACCGCTGGCCCCCGGACTCGACACCTGTGTCTACCGGATGATCCAGGAGGGGCTGACCAACGTGTTGAAGCATTCCGCCGCTGCCAACGTGACCGTCGCCCTGCACTTCGAGGCGGGCAGGTTGACCGCCCGGATCACCGACGACGGCACGCCCCTCCCGGAACCCCGCTCCCCATCGGGTGGCCAGGGCATCAACGGCATGCGCGAACGCGCCATGCTCTACGGCGGCACGCTCACCGCGGGGCAACGCATCGACGGCGGATTCGAGGTCGTGCTCACGGTACCGGTCTAGCGCCTCAGGCGTACCGGAGGTAGAAGCGCTGACACGGGTTGCTCAGCCAGCGCCACTGCTGGAGTCTGGCCCCGTTCGCGCCCTGACACCCGTTCAGGTCGAACGACTTTCCGCTGTGCCGGGCGACGAGCCGTACCCCGCCCTGCGGGCGCGGCTCGAGTCGCCACTGCGAGTTCGTGCCGGTGCACGCCCCCTGCTGGGCGACCCCGCCGTCGGCCTTGGCGTTGCCCTTGATGACCAGGCACTTGTCCGGAGCCGAAGTCGGATGGATCCGGTAGTAGCCACTGTTGACGTGGGTGAACATCCACTTCTGACACTTGCTGCCCAGCCACTTCCACTGCTGCACGGTCGCCCCGAGTCCGGTCCGACAGGCCGCGACGTCGACCGCCTTGCCGGTGTGTACGTTGAGAATGGCAATCTTGCCGACCGGGCGCAGTCGGAACTGCTGGCATCTGTTGTTCAACCATTCCCACTGTTGGATGTCGACCCCGACAGCGGCACCGCAGGCGGCCACATCCAGCGCCTTGCTGCTGCTCCTGTTCATCAGCCGGAAGTATCCGTCGCTGGTACGGATCAGTTTCCACTGTTGGCAGTTGTTGGCCAGCCACGGCCAGGTCTGGACGTTGGCACCGTTGGCAGCCCGGCAGGCGCCCAGATCCAACACCTGGCCGCTGACCCGGTTCGTGAGGCGGAAGTAGCCGTCCCTGGTCGGTTGGATGATCCACCGGCTGGCGGTCGCCGTACACGCCTGTTGGGTCACGTCGGCGCCCTTGCGCCTGGGGTCACCCGTCACCCCGACGCACCTACCGGAGGACAGGTTCACGACGTTGTACGAGATCAGCCGTTGCGGTGCCGGAGTCTGCGTCGGCGACGCGACCGGGGCGGCCGGCCTGGTCCCGCCCGTCTCCGGGGTCGGCTTACGGGCGGCCGGGGTGGTGGGCGGATCTTCCACCAGTCCGGGCCGGTCCCGGTCCCGGTCGGCCGGCTCGGGGCTCGGCGTGGTGTCGTCACCCGCGTCGGCCTCGTCGTCCGGGGCGGTGTCCTCCCCCAGTCCGGGCTGATCGCCGGAACCATCTCCGCCTTCGCTTCCGGTCCCGTCCCCCGGACCGGTCTCGTCGCCGTCATCCGCCTCGTCGTCGGTCAGGGGCAGCCCCGCATCGTCCGGGCTGTCCTGCACCTCCCGATCGGAACTGGCCCTGACGTCGTCCCGCTGGCCGCCGCCGGTCACGGGTGCTATCACCAGCGCAGCTACGGCCAGGACAAGGCCGGCTACGGCGACCAGTGCCGCACGACGCCGGACGACCGCACCCCGCTGCGCCCGGGTGGACGCCGGCTCAGGCTGCTCCAGCGGCTGACCGGGCCTGGTCGACCCGGCAGACGTCGGCAGAGCCGCTCGGGTAATGGGGGCGAACTCAGGTGGGAAGGTCATGTCCCAGCCGGTCCGCGTCTGCCGCAACCGGTCCGGCTCGGGCATCTGCTCCGCCCGGGCCGACTGTCGCAACGATTCGGCAGACTCGCCCGGCCACGGGGTGCCACGCGACGGGTCCGTCATCTCATCACATCCTCTCGGCACCGGTTGACGTGCTCGCCGTCGAGACCGGAACCGCGCGAAGCTGAAAGCCCACCGGAATTCGCATTGACGCCGGTAACCGACATGGAGCCGGTGCCCGAATCGACGGCGACGCTACTCAACCGACCGGGGATCGTCGTCTCGCGCTGTTATGAGATCCAGGTAAACCCTTGCCGTACCTGTCGGGGTTCCTACAACCATCGCAGTATCCGACCGTGTCCCCTCCCGCCGTGACGACGGAAGGGGACACGGATCAGACCAGCGTCGGACCGCCGGCTCTCAGAGCTGGACCGCCGGCTCTCACAACTGGACCGCCGGCTCTCAGTGCTCGACCGCGACGCCCGGGGCTGGGACTGGTCGACCGAGGTACCGGTGACGGCGCAGGCGGTGATCCCCGGAACCAGGTGGGGCGCGGGTCAGCCGCCGCCAGAGAAGCGGGTCAGCCGCCGCCAGAGACCGGTGCCGCCGGAGCAGGTACTGGCGTCGTCCGACGGCGGGGCGCCAGCAGTCGCATCATCGGCGTCTCGACGAACCGGAACAGCAGCCCGGCCAGCAGCAGGTTGAGCAGGAGAAAGCCGATTGCCGCCGCTGGGCCCTGCCAGCCGGGGAACCCTCCGATGTTGTCGGTGGCCCGTAGCACGCTGGTCACCACGAACACGTGCACCAGGTAGTAGGCGAACGACACTTCGCCGAGCCAGACCATCGGTCGGGAGCGCCACGGTGACCAGGTGCCGCGCACGTCCGCGTCGGCGGCGGCGGCGATCACCAGTACGTACGCGATCGCCAGCAGTGTGGTCCACAACTGGGCGGGGATCCACTGCGCAGCGACGAACCAGGTGACGACGAAGATCACGCTGGCGACCGGCAGGCTCGGGCCGCGCCACCTGCCCCGCAGCATCAGTTCGGCGGCGGCCACCCCAAGCCAGAACTCGAGCGAGCGGACCAGCGGGAACACCTGCGTGAACCACCAGCGGTCGGCCTCCGGCACCAGTGCCTGGGCGGGCCACATCGACAGGATGAGCAGCGGCATCGCAAAGACGACGGCATAGAGCATCCACGGCCGTGCCCGGCGGACCAGCGGCAGTACCAGGGGCAGGCAGAGGTAGAAGAACAGCTCGCAGGAGAGCGACCAGCTCACCGTGTTGACGCTGTAGAACCAACCCGGTGTCGGGTTCCAGGCCTGCACCAGGAACAGGTTGGTCAGCACCACCTTCGGGTTCTGTGGGTCGGCGAAGTAGAAGATCCCGAGCAGCAGCACGGCGGCCCACAGCACCACGTGGTTCGGGAAGATCTTCGCGATCCGCCGACGCCAGAACACATGCCGGGGCTCGCCCGGCCGGGCCGACCAGACCAGCACGAACCCGCTGAGGATGAAGAAGAACTGCACCCCGGAGAGACCGAGCGTGAACAGCCGGTCGACCACCGCCTTGTAGTCGGGATCGGCGATGACCCCCATCGTCCCGACGTGGAAGCCGAAGACCAGCATCGCCGCGATCCACCGCAGACCGGTCAGGGACGGCAGTTTACTGGGGCGGGCCTGACCGACACCGGAGGTGGTCGGCGGGCCTTCCAGGGCAGACCGCTGACGAGGCGGGGTAGTGGTGACCGAGGTCACCGCCTGTCCACGATGGACAGCGGGGTTCGCGGCATCGGGCAGTGGACCGGGGGGTATCAGCTCGGACGTCATGTCGCCGGGGACTCTAGCGGGTCGCCCCGAAAGATGCGAAAGCAGTTCCGAACGGCGCGAAAAGCACCTGCCCAGAACCGAAACCGAGAACCGGCGACACTCGATGGAACGAATCGCCTACGGTCAGTCATTCTCCTGCGGAACCGGTCGGCCGAGCTCGCCCACCGCCTCGATCATCTGCCGCTGTGTCTCACGGCGGACCCACCTGACCCCCACCAGTTCGGCGTACGAGCGCAGCACCTCGGTCGCGTCCCGGAAGCCCAGCTCCCGCAGAAGCTGGTAGCGCTCCGGCGAGAAGTCGAGCAGTCCGTTCCACCCGCCGACCAGCCCGGCTGCGGTCAACGACCGGCTCGGCCGGACCTCCAGCAGCCGCAGGCCGTCGCGGTCCCGCTCGTGCAACACGTCCCGGGCGTTGAGGTGGACCACCACGATCGCCTCACAGCCCTGGTTGGCGAACGCCCGTACCGGCACCCGGTCCGCGCCGAGCCCGCCGTCGATGAAGTGTCGTCCCCCCACGCTGCGGGCATGGAACAGGAACGGCAGCGCCGCGCTGGCCAGCACCGTGTCGCGTACCTCGTCGCCCGGCATGTCGTTGAGCCGCATCAACGACGCCCGGTTGTGCACCCGGGCGCGGAGCCAGTCCAAGGCGTGCCGTACCTGCCGGCCGACCAGGTTGTCCGGTGGCTTCGGTACGGGAAAGGCCGCGACCCACATCGGTGGGCCGGTCCGCAACGCGTCGATGTCGATCGCCCGGGTGACCAGCCACTCCAGGTGGTCCCGGTTGAGAATGAGCCGGCTGATCCGGGGCAACAGGTTGCTGACCCCGGCATTCAGCGACTCGTACACGTCACCGTGCTGGTCGGTGACTGACTCGTTCTTCCCGAACGGCCCGGTGCCGAGCCGCTCGGTGAAGTCGTTCCACAGGTCGGCGAGGCGCTGCGCCCCGGTGGTCAGATCCGGTGCACAGGCCAGAACCACACCGTTGAGCGCACCGATGCTGGTACCGGCGATCGCCTCGATCTCGACCCCGTGCGCCGCCAGCGCCTCGACGACCCCGACCTCGTACCCGCCCTTGGCCGCCCCGCCGGCCAGCAGCAGCCCGAGCCGGGGCAGGCGCGGCGGATCCACCGAGGCGGACCGGGGTGGTTCCGGTGGCCGGGGCCGGGGAGCCGGCGGTACCGGCATGGGCCGCCCGGCCAGTTCGGCCGCCTGCCCGGCGATGCCCAGGAGGCGGTCCGCCGGAGGTGGCGACTCCCCGGTCATCACCGCGTCCGATCCGCGTCGCCCAGCCGGGCCCGCGCCTCGGCACCCGCGTCGGCCTGTTCGTCGACGGTACGGTGCACGAACTCCGGAACGGTCAGGCTGGTCTCCAGCAGCCCGTCAGCGGTCGATCGCACCTCGTCCAACGCGTCGGCCGCCGGACTGCGGGCCGCCCCGGACCGGTCGACTCCGGCCGCGTACCGCATCGTCCTGGCCAACACCGCGGACAGCGGCCGGGCGGCGCTCCCGTCGTCAGCGTCCGGGCCCGCCCCCAGCAGCTCGGCGACCATCTGCCGATCGTCCCGGTCGGGCAGCGCCGCGCAGGCCTCGTCGAGCAGCCCGACCAGCGACCGGGTGCCGGACCAGGCGACCACCGAGTCGGGATCGTCCAGGATCGACTCGACCAGCCAGTCCCGGTGGATCCGATCACCGGTCACGAACTCGTGCAACCCGCAGGCGCCGGCCGCCACCTCCCGTGCCAACAGCGCCACCTGGTACATCCACGGCAACGACCGGTACGCGCCGGCCCGGTAACGGGACATCGACCGGCTGAACGCCTCCCACGCGTACTGTCGTAGCCGCAGATGCGTGAGCACCCGGCGCTGGCCGTCGAGTTCGTCGGCGACCGCCTGTAGGAACAGGTCCTGGTCGTCCAGGCGGGCCTCCAACAGCGCCATCCGCTTCTCCTGGAGGTCGAGTCGGCGCTGCTGGAGGTCGAGCCGCCGTTCCTGACGGTCGAGTTCGCCATGGACCACGGTCGCCATTTCACCGAGCAACCTGGCCAGGCCACTGACCTCGGCTGCGGTCCGCTCGGCGACCTCGCTGGCGTACCGGGCCTCGTCGCGGGTCGCCGCCAGGTCGTACTGCAACACCCGCAGGCGGACCGCTGTCTCCCGCAACGCGAGATCGGTGATGGCACTACGGGCAGCCAGCTCGTTCACCCAGGCCAGGGTGTTCGCCTGGGTCAGGGCGAGGGACCGTACGGTGTCGAGGTCCTGCGCCCGGGCCCGCCCGGTCATCTGGTCGACCAGCCAGCTGAAGAAGGTCTCGCTCCGCCGGGACGCCACCACCGCCTGCACCTTGCCGATGTTGCTGACCAACTCGACGAACATCTGGCTCTGCACGACCGGTACGCGTTGGGCCAGCTCGGCGATGTCCACCTCGTTGTCCGCCCGGCGCGGAACGACCGGCTCGGTCATCACAGCCCGTCCTGCCCGGTGCCGGCGGCCACGGTGTGGACCAGCGCCGGAGCGTACGTCCGACCGTCCACCAGATAGCCCGGGGCGACCACGAATTCGGCCAACCCGTCCGGCGGGCAGGTACGCCACGGCAGCTGTCCGTTGCCGTCGAGCGGCTCGCCCCTCGGCACCTCGTCCACGAACCGAACCTGCTGCCGGGAATGGGCCAGCTCCGCCAGCAGGCGGCGGGCCTGACCACAGGTGCCGGCCACGGTCTGCTGTTCCAGTGCGTCGAGCCGCGCCGCTGGCTGGTCCCCGACCAGCCAGGCTGCGACATCATCCTCGTCCGCCGGCCCGGAAGTGATCAGCAGGCGGACCAGGTCGCGGACCATCCGGGCCTGCACCCGGCCCCGGTCGGGCAACTGGTCGGCACCGGGCGTACGACGCAGCCGCAGCCGGGCCAACTCGGTGAGCTGCTGGGTCACCAGGGCGTGGTACATCTCGGCCAACGGCTCGTGGGTCAACGCATCGGTGCGGGGGGCGCCGGCCAGGGCCGCCTGGGCAGCGCGGAGGTTGGCCAGATCGGTCGCCTGCTCGGCAACCCTGGACCGCAACTGCCCGTTCTCGCCCCGGACGCCGGCCAACTCGGCCCGTACCCCGGCCAGCTCGGCCCGTACGCCCGCCAGCTCGGACCTCAGGTCGTCCTGACCCGCCTCCCCACCCGGTGCGGACGCGCTCACAGCCGGCACGCCGGGACCACGGACGGCCACGGGTTGCGCCGTACCGGGGTCGGCCGGCGCTCCGCCAGCGGATCGGCTCTGCAACGCCGCCAACTGGCGACGGAGTTGGAACACCTCCCGGGCCAGCGGTTCGACCCCGGCGATCCGACGGATGAACCTGATCACTGCCGCTCCCTGGTCGACGGATTCGCGGGCGATGGACTCGTGGGTGATGGACTCGCGGGCGATGGACTCGCGGGCGATGGACTCGTGGGTGATGGACTCGCGGGCGATGGACTCGCGGGCGATGGACTCGTGGGTGATGGACTCGTGGGCGGACGCCGCAACGCGGCGAACAGCGGGTCGAACTGCATCTCGACCTCGGCGCGGCTGCCGGTCCTTTCGTTGACCGCCACCGCGCGGATGGTCGTCTCGCCGAAGAACATCTCGACCCGCACGTAACGCTGCTTCACCGGCAGGCCGACGGTGGCCGAGATGTCCACCTTCATCCGCTGCAACGGAAAGACGTCCGGCTCGTCGACGTACTGCGGATCGAGCTGGTCGGTCCAGAAGAACTCCAGATCGAGTACGGCCTGGTCACGCAGGGTCGGGCGGGTCCGGTGCACGAAACTCTGATCGACCTTGACCGCCCGGCCCCGGGTCACCACCACGAGGAACCGGTCTGCGCAGCGCCAGCCCTCACCACTGTGGTCGACGTGCATCCGCCGTGGGTCGTCCACGCCGTGCCGGAACTTCAGGCTCTGCCGGATGCCATAGGTACGGGCCGAGCGCCGCTCCCAGATCTGCTCGGGTGCGTAGCAGAAGTGCACCCCGCCCCGCAGCACCGCCTTGCGTGGATCGTTCGGCCGCAGTACGACCGCCTCGCCGTCGAACCGGTGCCGAATCCGTCGGCGCAGGTACTCGTTGTGGACGAATCCCCCGACCAGGACCATGGTCACCGGTGCCGGCCCGACCTCCCGGCGTACCTCGGCCAGCTTCCCGGCGATCAGGTCGAGGATCGGGTCGATCACGGTGTCGAACAGCCTCTGGACCTCACCGGCCGGCAGTACGATGGTGCGCTCCTCGCCGTCGGCCAACTCGGTCAACCGCTCACAGACCGGTAGGGGCAGCGCCGCCCACAGTTCCTGCGGGACGGTCAGCGTCGCCGGGGCGGCGACCACCGGGGCGCAGCCGGCCTCGGCGTTGACCGAGACATGGTGTTTCCAGCCCTCCCACTCGTCCTCGATGCTGTTGATCGACTCGCGCAGTGCGCCGCTCTCCAACCGCGTCAGCAACTCTGCACCGAACCGGTCGGCCAGCACCTGACGACGCAGGGCGTGGTTGACGTACTGCGAGCCGAGCGCGTCACCGATGCTGCCCTCGCCGATCTCGGCGAGGGCGAGCCGGCCGTCCTCGGCCGGACGTGCCTCGTAGGCCGAGATGTCCACCGTCCCGCCGCCGCAGTCGACCACCACCACCCTGGTGTCGGTGTCGGTACGCGGCCGGGTGCCCCGGCCGCGTCCGTCGAGGGCACGGCCGGGGGTGGTCAGGCAGTAGAGCGCAGCCGCCTCCGGCTCGATCCCGATCAGGACGTGTGCCGGCTCGACGAAGCCGCTGGCTTCGATCGCCTCGCGCATGAACTGTTTCTGGGCCGACGACCAGATCGCCGGTACGGTGACGCACCACCGGATGTCCCGTTCCCGGATCTCCCCCATGTCCCGACGGATGTCGGCCAACGCGCCGGCCCGCATCCTGGCCAGGGTGGAGGCGATCAGCGTACGCAGCACCGCCTCGTCGGTCAGGTCGATCGTGCCCTCGGCCTGGGCGACCGACCGGGTTTCCGGTATCGGACTGAGCGCCATCTTGAAGGCGTAGGCGAACCCGCCCAGCCCCAGCGCAGCCCGTCGCTCAGGCGACGTGTCGGCCCACCGGAGCTTCGCGGTGAACCCCCAGTCGACGGCCCTGCCCTTGGCGTCGACCGCGATCGCCGTCAACTCCTTCCCCGACTGACCCCGGGGCGGCGCGTCCGGCCAGGACGGTCGGAAGGCGATCCGCGCGTCACGGACCTCGGGATCGTCGTTGTCACGGCTCACCGCCACGTACGCGTACCCGGTGCCGTGGGTACCGAAGTCGATCGCAACTACCACTTTCGGAGGCTTCACTCGGCTCCACGCAGACATCGACGGGAGTTTTCGTAGGGACAACGTAGTTCACGGCCGGAAGCGGTGAAATGGTCCTGCGGGCCGGTGCACTGTCCAGATCACGACATCCGAAATGTGTATCAGTGAGCGTGCCACCGGTGCCTGCCGAACCTCCGGAGCGCCGTACCGGTATCGTCCTGCGGCGTGACCGGTGCTCCGTACTCCCACTGCTCATACTGCGGTAACGCCTACCCGGAGGTCGAATGGCCCCGGTTGTGCACCGGCTGCGGCCAGACCACCTGGCGTAATCCGTTGCCGGTGGCGGTGGCGATACTTCCGGTGCTGACGCCCACCGGGATCGGTGTGGTCGTACAGCGGCGTGACATCGAGCCGGGCAGAGGTTTGCTGGCCCTACCGGGCGGCTTCATCGAGCACGGTGAGGACTGGCGCGATGCCCTGGTACGCGAACTCCGCGAGGAGACCGGCCTGATCGGCGATGCCGCAGCGGTGCAACTGTTCGCGGTACACAGTGCGCCCAGCGGTCATACCATCCTGATCTTCGGCGTCCTCCCGGCCCAGACGGCCGACCAACTGCCCGCCTCGGCCCCCACCGACGAGGCCACCGAATGGCTCGTTCTCACCGAACCGGCCGAACTCGCCTTCTCCACCCACACCGAGGTGCTGGCGGACTTCCTGGCCCGACAGAATCGAGACTGACCGATCCGGACCGGCGCAACTATCCTTCGTTGATGGAGCGACCGGCACCGATCATCCAGTTCGAGGAGCGACCCGGCATCCTCGACCTCGGTTGGGGTCACCCACTCCCGTCGTTACTTCCGGTCGAACAGTGGTCGGCTGCATCGCAGGCGGCGGCGCGGACCTTCGGCTGGCGGGCCCTGACCTACGGGTACGCGGCGGGTCCCGGCCCGCTCATCGAGTGGCTCGCCGAACATCTGTCCCGTACCGAACGGGTCCGCGTCCGGACGTCGCAGTTCTTCGTGACCGGCGGCGCATCACATGCGCTGGCCCTGGTGAGCACGATCCTCACCGATCCCGGTGACGTCGTGCTCGTCGACTCGCCGACCTACCATTTCGCCCTGCGTATCCTCCGCGATCGAGGTGTGCAGCTGGTCCCGGCACCGGTCGACAGTGCGGGCATCGACCCGGCAGCGCTGGACGACCTGATGACGTCACTGCGTAGCCAGGGCCGGCGGATCCCCCTGCTCTACCTGGTTGCCACCTACGGCAATCCCACCGGGCGCAGCCTTCCGGATCGGCGCAGGCACGAACTCGTACAGCTGGCCCAGCGGTCCGGGCTGACGATCGTGGAGGACGACACGTACCGGGAGCTGTCCTATGAGCCGGTCGCGCCGCAGTCGCTCTGGAGCATCGCCGACGGGAGAGCCGTCGTCCGGATCGGGTCCTTCTCCAAGACCGTCGCCCCAGGCCTCCGGCTGGGTTGGCTCAACGCGGCACCCGAGATCGTCCGTACGCTCACCGGTCTGGGCTACGTCGACAGTGGGGGCGGAGTCAACCATCACGCCGCCCTCACCATGGCGACCTTCGGCGCTTCCGGGGCCTATCACCGACATGTCGCCGAGGTCCGCGGGCATTACCTGCGGAGTCGTGACGTGTTGGTGGACACGTTACGCGCGGCTCTCCCCGATTTCGACGTACCGTCGCCGGCCGGCGGATGGTTCGTGTGGTTGCCACTCGACCAGGGGGTACGCGCCAGCACCCTCCGCCCCGCCGCCGAGCAACTGGGCGTCTCGTTCGTCGAAGGTGGTCGTTTCTACGCGACCGGCCAGCAGGGCGACGACCATCTCCGACTGGCCTTCTCCTTCCTGACACCGGAACAGCTGGTCGAGGCGGCCGGGCGGCTGGCGCACGCCGTACGCACCGTCCTGGGTTGATTGCTGCTCCAACCCGGACGACCTCTTTGCTACGACGGCTAGAGAAAGAACCCGATGATGTGGAGGATGCCGCTGAGCAGGCCCACGGCCGCTCCCAACCCGCCGAGGAGAACCAGGCAGGGTGCCATGAAGGTGAGCGACCAGCCGATGATGACGGCCGCCCGAGCCATCCCGCGACCGGTCTGCGAGGTGTTCTTCCGGATCTGGCGGAGCGAGAGGTGACCGAGGATCGCGCCGACCGGAGCGAGTATGCCCACGGTCAACGGCGAGAACGCCACCAGTCCGAGTGCCACGATGGCAAGTACGTTGTGCCGCTGCGTGGTACGCCGAACCGCCGCTACCCCATTGCCTGCCGCATTACGCATCGACCCGGCATAGCGGCCGAGCTGCGCCCGCCGATGGTCCTCGGGTACGGCCAGCGACGCCGTGGGCATTTCCGTACCGGGCACTTCGCGGTAAGGAACGACAGTTTGCTCATTGGGTGTGGTCACCGGTTCATCCGGCATCGCAGACCGCGGTCCGTTTGCAGTCACAGAGTGGCCCCAGGTAGGAAAGCGAGCTGACCCAGACAGACACGTAGGTGAAGGTGAATCATCCCCGGTTTGGTCTGCCGGAAGGATAGTGCAAAAGCCACGGTGTGTCAGGGCCGCACCGCACCGAGGCGGTGGTCGCCTGAATGGGCAAGGAAGCCAGACACCGGCGATGGTTCCGACCAGCCGACACGTGGATGCGCAGGGGTGACAACCGGGACGACTCAGCTCGACCGGCTGCCCGGAACATTGGGTCCGGCCGGCACAAGCACCCGCGTAGCCGAAGATTTGTCCGGTTTCGGGTTGTTCGTCACTTGAATCCCCATGATCAACCCGCCGGGATGCCCGGATCCGCGGAATCCACGCCCGCCGCCGATGGTTGTACATCGCGTACGGCCGAGCAGCCCCCCGCAGCACCATCCCCCTCCACCGGCGGCTGCCCCCCGGCAGATCACCGACGGCGCGGCGGAATGCCCGCCCGGCCGGGACCGTTACACCCCCGGGACACCCGAGCAGTCGCCACGACGACACCGGGATGCTCCCCCTTCTTCTTTCCTCTGTTCTCGTTCGCGGCCCCCGCGCACGCACCCCCGCGTGTGACAGGACAGGCGCCGCACCCCCCGGAACGAAAGGAACACCCCCATGAACACCATCATGCGTAAGACCGCACTCGGCATCGCCGGCCTCGCCTTCGCCGGCGGCGT